>JAJRRZ010000139.1 GCA_024279045.1 Alphaproteobacteria bacterium | reverse complement strand
TCCAGACGCTGCTCAAAATCCCAGAACCCCTTCTGTCCCTTCATTCTGACATCCCTCCAGCGATTCAGGCTTCTTTCTCACCGGAGTGAATCATATTCCGACTGAAATGCCCAGTTTCCGGAGGTGTCCAGCCGCATTCAGCCGCTCAAACAGCTTCTCGAGCGCACCTGCGGCGATCAGCGTCTCGCGAAAATCCCACAGCGTGTTCTCGTCCGGAACCGCATCGCCCGGCCCCAGCCCGCAAAACCGCATCCAGCTCAGCCGGTCGCGCACCAGATACGACGTCTGTGCCAAGGACAGCCCATGCAAGGCCTGCAATACCAGCATCTTGAACTTAAACACCGGATCGTAAGGCGGTCGCCCCCCGGCCCGCGCCGTTTGCGACCGCGCCGCAGGGCCCGCAGCAGAATTGGGCGAAACATCTCGAAATCCACCGTCGCAGCCAGCTTTTCCAACGGATCGCCTTCCCGCGAAAGCTCCTCCAGACGCTGCTCAAAATCCCAGAACCCCTTCTGTCCCTTCATTCTGACACCCCTCCAGCGATTCAGGCTTCTTTCTCACCAGAGTGAATCATATTCCGACTGAAATGCCCAGTTTCCGGAGGGGTCCCAGTGCCTGTCCCGCTCACGAAAAAAGCAACCAGCTCATCCCGAATGAGCTCCGCCGTATGCCCATCGCCATATAGGGGAATATCCCAATCATACTCCCGCCCCAGCATCTGCTGCGCCAGCTCAGGGAGAGAATCCTCATGCACATCCACCAAGCGGTTGAAGCCATGTTCCACAAGTTCCAGCCATTCCGTTTCTTCCCGCAACGTGAGACATGGTGTTTGATGAAAATATGCTTCCTTTTGCACACCACCGGAATCTGTAATGATCAATGCGGCATGCCGCTCCAAAGCTACCATCTGCAAATAACTTACAGGCTCCAAGAATTGGATATGGCGCTTGGCCATTTCAAGCAAGCCCAGCAATTGCATCCGATGGCGGGTGCGCGGATGAAGAGGGCAGATCACAGGCATGAAGCCGGACAACTCCATTAGCTGCCGAACAATGGCAGGCAAGCGCGTATCATCATCAGTGTTTTCTGCTCGGTGTATGGTAACCAGCGCGAATTTGCCTAGGTGTAGTTCCAGTTCCTTAGCCAATTGTTCAAAGTGGGATTCTGCACGTTTTGCATAGTAGCGCGCTACATCAAACATGATATCACCAACCAATACGTGATGCCGCCCATGCAGTCCTTCGCGTTTCAAGTTGTTCACGGCAGCTTCAGTGGGTGCAAAAAGAATGTCCGAGGCGTGGTCTGTCAGCACACGATTGATTTCCTCTGGCATGCGTCGATTGAAGGAGCGCAGACCTGCTTCCACATGCGCGACCGGAATATGTAATTTAACTGCACTCAACGCTCCTGCCAGGGTTGAATTCGTATCACCATATACTAATACCAGATCTGGCTTGTCATTTAACATCAACTCTTCAAGAGCTGAGATCATGCGCGCGGTCATATCTCCATGCCGCCCACCATGCACACCTAGGTTCCAAGCAGGCTCAGGTATGTCCAGCTCCTCGAAAAAAGTGGCGGACATGTTAACGTCATGGTGCTGCCCAGTGTGTACCAACACTTCCTTGATGGTATCATCATGACGCAACACGCGCGATAATGCAGCCGCCTTGATGAACTGTGGCCGCGCGCCCACAATGGTCATAACACGTTTCATGCCTTATCCCTTAATCCTTCGATTTTTCCTTTCCAAGGCTTCTGATGAACAAGCCAGTTACTTTCGCTGATGAAAGCCTTGCAATTGCGCCTAGCCATTTGAATATCCTCCTCGGAGAGGTTTTTGAGCAGCAGAGGAATACTCTTTTCGTTAATGTCAGCAGCAAACACCCAGCCAATGCCGTATTGCTTGATGATTTGATAAATTTCGCGCGATGGCGTGGAAAGGATCGGCACACCGGCCGCCGGATATTCCCATAGTTTATTGGGCGCACACCCCCAGTGATTAAGGCTGGTGATTGGATATGGAATAACACCAAGCGTTGCTCCCTGCGACCATAAGAACAGCTCTTCTCGCGGCACTTGGGGAATGATACTGGCCCGTGGCGTGAAAGAGACCTCCTTGCCGAATTCCCTGATCAAATCCTGAATAGCCAGCTCATGGGCAAGCATCCAAGCCTTGTGATGCACTTCTTTCTCGAGATCAATGATATGATCCGTACTTTCCAATATGGAACGTTTCCATTTGCTGATGTCTTCCTGTAGCGCCTTATATGCCGATGCCGTTTTAGCCCTAAAGATGCGCACCGGCAGGTTTTTCAGAGAGCTCCGGAAACTGGTTTCCACATAGGCAGTCAGATTCAGATATCCGAAATTCTCCCTATCTCTCAAGCTGTCATCTTCCTCCCTGGATAATTTTATCATGTGATCTGTCTGCCTGTTTTTGATATAGAGCAGGTCGAAGTAATATTTCGTTCTATCCTTGAGATATTCCTCTTCCTGTGCGGATAACGAGTTGATGAAAGCAATTTTGAATTGACTGTCATTGATTTTCGCAGCCATGCTGGTGAACTTTTCCATGTCGTTGGAAGTACCCATCAGAACCACCGACCAGCCTTCGGGTAGATGCTCGGCGGACAACAATACCTTGTGCACATTTCTAGAAGTGGTGATACCTCCCTGATAGAGCACAATTTTCTGCTCTTCAGGCAATTTTGCCTCTTTGTGCAGACGCCCGTCATAAGTAGAGAGTTTTTCAGGAATCACAGAATTCGGTAAAACAATGGCGGGTGGATGATATCGTTTGTAAGCTTGGTGATAAGCCTTCAGAATAGTTTCGCTAACGGTAACGAAGAGATCAACGTATCGCAGATACTTCCTATGATAATATCTGTTTATTCTGTTGACAAAGTGCACCGCATGGCCTGTTAGGTCGTCATAAAACTCGTGTGCATCATAAACGAGCTTCACGCCCAGCCTCTGGCTTGCCTTGGCACAGGCAGCCAAGGCCATGACTTCATGGCAATAGATCAGATCCGGCTCGATCTCCACTATCTTGTCGTATAACCCTCTGGTGATTGCCATTCTTCTGGCTAGAGCATTCAAATATCCATGCATATTGGTCTTGGTAACCCGCAGCGGCAAATAGACGTGCCTGAACAGCCAGCGTGTCAACGGCCTGCGAACGAAAAATAGACTAAAAGCCAATATAACAAGAACTGCCAAGAACTTAACTAAACTCCATACCTCATTGCCAAACCCTGCTCCAGGAGGTGCTGACGGCTGAAAAAGTGCAGTGAAAAAACTGAAGTCGAGGTATTTTGTAATAATATATATCAAAAGACTGCCAATACCTGCCAGCAGGACAATGATGATCAGATACGCCACCAAATACAGGGCTGACTTGTTGGCATTCTCTCTCTTTACGAAGGGGACTCTGTAAATCTCGATATTTTCATCATGAATGAACCTGTAGGATGGAAAATTCTGCTCCTGGGTACCGATAACATGAATCTCATGCCCGGCCTGCGCTAGCGTTAGCGCCTCCTTCATGACCCGCGCGTCCCGCGCCGCTGAATTTGGCACAACCATTGCAATTTTCATGGCCTTGTATCCCCTTCACTGCCCCGAAATTATCATTTAAAATATATTACAAATGCAGATTTACTTTATTATTCGACAAAGCATAAAGTTATTTTTGAAAATTTCTGTATCAAGAAAGATTTTCTGTGTATTTTGTAAGATTTCGGCAAAGAATATTTGTAATCCTGCCTATCATGACCCCCTCCTTATTCCTTATCATTCGGTAGGGGCTGCGACTGCATCAATCTCCCGGACAATGCTTAACTGATCGTCTTCTGCTAAGTAAGGATGCATAGGCAGGCTGAGAACCTCGTTGCTGGCGGCTTCCGCCTGAGCGAGAGAGCTCCCTAGGCGGCAGATATTGGCATATGCGGGCTGCTTGTGCAAAGGACATGGGTAATGGATGGCGGTGGGGATGCCTGCCTCCTTGAGTTTTTCCACCACATTGTCGCGATCCTGCACCCGAATGGTGTATTGCCCCCATACACTTGTGCGATCGTGTTTCACGGTGAGGGTCTGCACGCCGGGCGCGTCGGCAAGCAGCTCCTGGTAACGCGCGCCAATGGCCTTGCGCTGCTCCACCTCCCAGTCGAATTGCTCCAGCTTGGCCAGGATAACGGCGCACTGGATGGTGTCCATGCGTCCACCCACGCCAATGCGGATATGGTGATAGCGCCTGTCCTGTCCATGCACCCGAATTTGCCGGGCACGGGTGGCCAGCTCCTCGTCATTGGTGAACAAGGCCCCTCCATCACCGTAGCAACCCAGCGGCTTGGAGGGAAAGAAGCTGGTGCAGCCAATGGTGGACAGGTTGCAGCTCTTGCGCCCCTTGTATTCCGCGCCGAAACTTTGCGCCCCGTCCTCAATCACCGCCAGTCCATGCCTTTCGGCAATGGCGTTTATCTCGTCCATGTCTGCCGGCTGGCCGTATAGCGATACGGGAATGATAGCGCGCGTCTTCTCCGTAATGGCGTCTTCGATTTTCGAGGCATCGATGTTGCATGTCTGTGGCTCGATATCCACGAATACCGGCGTGGCTCCCACCAGAGCAATGACTTCCGCGGTGGAAACGAACGTGAAAGGTGTGGTGATGACCTCGTCGCCAGGCCCGACCCCCAGCGCCATCAGGGAGATCAGCAGCGCCTCGGTGCCTGACGACACCGCGACGCAGTGCGCCGCGCCGGTGTAGGCTTCCAGCGCTTCTTCCATCTCGCGCACTTCCGGCCCCATGATGTAGCGGCCGTGGTCAAGCACCGCTTGCATGCGGGCATCAATTTTCTCCTTAAGAGCCGCATATTGTGCTTTCAGATCAATGAATTGCATCACGACGTTTCCCTGCATGCATCTTTCGAAATCTCGTAGCTGGCGCCGCAATGCGCGCACGCCACCAGCCCCGTTCCCTGAAGACGTTCGCCACATTTGCACATCCAGCCGATACGCCGCGCCGGCACCCCGACCATGAGGGCAAACGGCGGCACATCCCGCGTGATCACCGCGCCTGCGCCAATGAAGGCATATTCGCCAATGGTTACATCGCATACGATAGTGCAGTTCGCGCCCAACGTTGCTCCCTTGCGCACCAGCGTCTTGCGGTATTCATCCTTGCGCGGCACGGCGGAACGTGGGTTGTAAACATTGGTGAAGACCATGGAAGGGCCGCAAAATACATCATCCTCCAGATGCACAGCATCATAGATGGACACGTTGTTCTGCACCTTCACGTTATTGCCGATGACCACATCATTGCCCACGAAAACATTCTGCCCAAGCGAGCAATCCCGGCCAATCCGCGCACCTGCGCATACATGCACCCAATGCCAGATGCGCGTGCCATCTCCGATCGTGGCACCCTCGTCGATGATTGCCGTTTCATGAACTTGCACGGACATCAATGCTTGCCCTTCTGATTGGCGCTACAGCTCCAGCGGCAACCCGACGCGCTCGCCATCGCGCGCGGAGCGATAGGCGGCAATCATCAGCTCCAGGCTTTTCAAGGCCTCGCGTCCATCCGTGTGCGGATGCGCCTCGCCACGCAGCACCTGCACGACGTTCTCGTAATACTTTCTGTGGCCATAGCCCGCAAGCTCGGCCACATCCACCGTGGCCTGGCGCGCTTCTTCAGCCGGATCCCCCACCACGTCGGCAAACTCCCAATGCCGCACTTCGTTCATGGCGGGGCCGGCCAGTTTCGCCGTGCCTTTTTCACCTATCACGGTCATGCTGGTTTCAAGATTCTTCGGATAGGTCAAGACCGTGGCGTTGAGCGAGCCGATGCCGCCATGCCGCCATTGCACGCTCATGCTGATGCTGTCCTCCGCCTCGATGTGCCGCGCCAACGTGGCGGCGTGAGCGTGCACGCTTTGCACCGGGCCAAACAGCCAGTGCATGAGATCGACGAAATGACTGGCCTGATTCATCAGCGCGCCACCATCGAACTCCCATGTGCCGCGCCAGAGCGCGGAATCATAGTAATCCTGCGGGCGCGTCCAGAACATGTTGATGTTGACCATGTGAATGCGCCCAAAGCGGCCCTCGTGCAAGGCCTTGTGCAACAACTGCACCGACGGCGTATAGCGAAATTGCTTGACCACGAACAGACGCACGCCTGCATCATCACAAACCCGCAGCATCTCCAGGCCATCGCGCCAACGGGTGGCCATGGGCTTTTCCATCATCACATGCACGCCCGCTCCCGCAATTTCCGCCGCCTGTGCGGCCCGCACGCCGCTGGGAGTGGCCAGCACGGCTATATCGACATTTTCACCGTCCAGAAGGCCGGTCAGATCGCCATACCCCTTGGCGCCAGAACGCTCCTGCGCCTTGCGCAGCGTTTCCTCGTTCACATCACATACCGCCACAAGCTCGGCATCATCGCTCAGCGCTTCGAGAGCGGAGAAGTGATGTCGCGCGATATGGCCGCAACCAACCAGCGCAAAACGGACTTTTCTGTTGTGTATGACATCATGCATCATCAGGCCTTTACCACTTTTTCCGATGCCGGCCACCTGCCGCGCGTGTCCACTATCAGCGGCGCATGCTGTTCGATCAGATCATAATCAAAGGCATCATGATCGGTGGCCAGCACGACACAATCGCTCTCGGCAAGGGTTTCAGGCGTAACAGGAGTGCTGCGCAAATCAAAATCGTAGTGCCGCGTTTTGGGCAACTCAGGTATATACGGGTCGCTGTAGAACAGTTCGGCTCCTGCTTCCCGCACCAGCTTCATGATCGTCAGGGAGGGCGATTCACGCATGTCGTCCACATTCTTCTTGTAAGCAACGCCCAACACCATGATGCGGCTGCCCTTCATCGGCTTGCCCTGCCTGTTCAGCGCCTCCATGATCTTGGAGACCACATAACGCGGCATGTTGGTATTGATTTCCCCCGCCAGTTCGATGAAGCGCGTATGCACATCGTATTCCCGCGCTTTCCAGGTCAGATAGAACGGGTCGATGGGAATGCAGTGCCCGCCAATGCCCGGGCCGGGATAATATGGAACGAAGCCGAAAGGCTTGGTGGCCGCGGCATTGATCACCTCGAAGATGTCCAGCCCCATCTTGTCGGCAACGATCTTCATCTCGTTCACCAGCCCGATATTTACCGCTCGATGAATGTTTTCCAGAAGCTTGGCCATTTCCGCCACTTCGGGGCTGCTTACCTGCACCACCTCGTCAATGATCCGGCCATACAGCGCCGCGCCGGCCCGCAGGCAGGCAGGTGTAACGCCGCCACAGATCTTCGGAATGGTGCGGGTGGTAAAGTCCGGATTGCCGGGGTCTTCACGTTCCGGCGAATAGACGACAAAGAAATCCTCACCCACACGCAGCCCGGCACGCTCCACGAACGGCAGTACCACCTCCCTGGTGGTGCCGGGATAGGTCGTGCTCTCAAGCGACAGGAGCTGGCCGGCACGCAAATGAGGCGCAATGGCTTCCAGCGTGTTGCGAATGAAGGACAAATCCGGCTCACGATACCGATCAAGAGGTGTGGGCACGCAAATTATCAGAGCATCCGCTTCAGCCGTTCGGGAGAAGTCTGTCGTTGCCTCGAATAAGCCATCCCGGCGGATTCCGGCTATTGCGTCGTCTTCAATATGCCGGATGGGGGAGCGCCCATTATTGAGAGAATCGACGATTTGTGAATTGATGTCGAAGCCCAGCACTCTCAGGCCGACATCCGCAAAGGCCAACATCAATGGCTGCCCCACATAACCCAAGCCAATGATGCCAACAACCGATTCCCCAGCACCCAGCTTATTAACAAAATCCATCCTTTTCCCCGACTGCCTAAAGTTTTATTTCACCGTAAGAGACCTGCCTGGAAAGGTGCCTGACGTTAGCCGACAGTTGCCTATATGACAAACCATCCAGCATTTCAACAATGTCTTGCAGATTGCGTGCCGCATCTTCTGACACGACAATGCCAATTTGATATTCATTTACAATGTCAGCCACATAAGATCCCTCTACGGCTATCAGCGGTATGCCCATGGCCAATGCCTGGAAGAACTTGTTCGGCAACGCGAGGCGATAGCTGAGGCATGACAATTCCGAAACTGTCCACATGAAACAGCGCCGGCTACGCGCCACGTGTGCCAGCGCCTCCTGATAGTCAATGGGACCGAATTCCCACCCCTTGCCAGCTATTCCGGCTGGCAATTGCGCCCCCAGCAGAAACATGTGCACTTCACAAGGCAATGGCCAGACATCCAGCCATTCCAGCCTCCTGCCCCTGGTGCCCTTGCCAACATAAGTGATTGCCAAGGGGGCATCATCCGGTGGGGGCGGCAATTCTACGGCAGGATAGAAATTGTTGGGCCTGATTTTCACGGGAGCCGTTGGTGCGTGAAGATCGGTAATTATACGCGCCAACGGCTTGTTGACCGCCCAGATTTCATCAACTCGCCGAGCCACCAGCTTCTCAAGCCCTACCTCCAGAAGAATCCTCAACCAGCCGGTGCGGCGGTTTCGATGAAACTGCAGCTCATGCGAATCATAAATAACCGGACGACCTCCGATGGCAGGAAGAGCGGCAACAGCACAATACAAATCCGCAGCATAAACGCAGTCAACATCACCATTACGCATACGTTCTCGCAATGCCGCCCTAGCCTTGCAGGATTTCCACAAAAGCCGCAACGCAGCGCGGCACCCACCAAAAATCCCATCACCACGCCTGACATAACCAAAAATCATGTTTATTTTGAAAAATCCTATTATAGAAGAGAACATCAATAGTAATATAAAATCTGCCATTGCACTGATTTTATTATCACTATTTATTGACATAATATTTATAAATTCAATATTTTTTTCTATGCACAAATCATTTATTGCTTTATTTATTCGACCATCTCCATCTATTGGCTCATCTATTATAAATATACAGGACATTATGAATTTTCCTATGGCTTTGATCTAAACCCATGAAAAATCCATATCTTATTATTTTTGCCAAAAGATATGGATAATATATTAATATTCTCAAAAAATTTTTCATACCTATCTATTACTTTATTCTTTTCGATAAAGAATCTAACATGGCCAAAAGAATCAAAATTCGGGACTGAGGCAATTATGTATTTTCCATGGGGTATACTAGAAAGTATTCCAATGTCATTATCAACATGCTCCAATACTTCCAAACATACAACAACGTCAAAGAATGGAAACCTTCTGTAATCCTTCAAGGGGAGAGAATCCTTTATAAACAAGAAGTCTGGATTCTTGTTTTGCGCTGCATCAATGGCTACTCTCGAAAAATCTACACCGCAATATTTAACCTCTGGCAGCCTCAATCTAACATGCTCTGCAAATTGGCCAGGGCCACATCCCAGGTCCAGAATGCTCGAGAACCCCCCCCTCTTTATTTCCTTGCAAACCCTGTCCCAGAGGGGAGCATATGTGCTATCTTCGGATGACTTTTTGTATGATTCGGAATCCTTGTAGATATCATCATAATATATAGAGCTAAGCTCGCCCCTGGATTTTATTTTTCTTGCATTCAACTCTTTGCAAAGAGCGCGAACAGTTAGCGTCATTTTATCTTCGGGAATCATTGTGCAGTATTTTCTGGCGCTTTCTAATTTGTTTGACAGAAACAGAATAGATACAATTCTATTATAGTACGCATAAATGTCTGGCTTGATAGCTATAGCCCTCTCAAGACATTCAATTGCTTTATCCAATTTTCCCAGCTTGTGGAGCGCATGGGACAAGGCAGCCCAGCATGTTGCGTTATCTTCCTGCCTTGACAATATAAATTCCAAAACTTTTACTGCCTCTGGAAACTTCTCTGAAGTTAGTAGCATTCTGGATTTGTGATAAAGCAACCAAGGATCTTCCGGCTGCATCCTTAGCGCCCTCTCCAGCCACAAGCGCTGCATGTCATCATCTTTCAACTCTATGGCTGCGCGAAAGGCGATCTTGGCGTCTGTCTCTGAAAGTATTCCTTTTGAAAAAAGAAGGGAAGCGTCTTCCAATACTTTTCCATATTCACCTTTTTTGTACAAATCGTTTATCATGTATTTTTCCCTCCATGACGTTATTTGTTATTCATTGCATATTCCCAAAGGGACAAAACAATATTAAAGTATTTCCCTTTTTTTCTTCTTGTGTTTTTCGCTTGCTTTTGGTCGTGCAGATTTAGTGCAATGCATCTCGCGTCTGCCTGTTTGTTATTGCTGACATACACAGGGTAGCGCAGCAGTGCTGCCGCCGCAAGTTCATCCCTAGTGCGGTGGCGGCTGCGGCGAGGGAGGGGCAGGCGGTCTTCCGTCAGGCCCCAGCCGGCATAGAAGGGCTGGCCGTGGCATACTACGCGCTTGCCGCGCAGCAGGGCGTCGAAGCCGGTGAGCGAGGTGATGGTGTGGATGGCATCCGCTGCCTCGATGCAGGTGATCACGTCGGCCTTGGTTTCCACGTGATCGCAATATTGCAACGCCTCGCGCAGGTGCACCTTGCCGTCACGGTTGCCGGATAGCACGTCCGGATGCGGCTTGTAGATGATGAAGGCGTCCGGCTCTTCGGCCCGCGCCGTGCGCAGCAGATCAAGGTTGGTGCGCACCTCGCCCGCGCCGCGCAGGATGGAGGCGTCGCTTTCCACCTGGCCGGGCACCAGCACCACCTTTCGCCCGGCGGCTAGCTGTTCAATGTCGCCGGAGAGGGGGCGGCGCGGCAGGTTGTATTTGGTCAGCCCATGCTTGACGATGAATTCGCGCAGCTTGTGGGCCTCGGCCAGCTCTTCCTCGGAAAAATCTGCATGCTGCAAGATATGCTCCAGGTCGCTGGGGCGGGAAGGGTCGAAGTAAATGCCGCGGCTGTCGAACACCAGCGACATTGGCGGCACGAAGTCCGACCCCAGCCCGACGGAACGGATGAAGCCATCCTCCACCCGCACGATGGGGGTGCCCAGTTCCGTGCTCAGATCTTCCAATCCGGCGGGATCACGAAAACCCCATACGGCGATGCGATCCGCCGGGTTGATGCCGAGCCTGCGGGCGCGCTTCACGGAACGGATGAAATGTACCCGCGTGGCCTCGCCAAGGAAGGGGCGTGCCCAGCCATGCTTCCAGAGCGTGAAGCCGAAAGCGAAGACCCGCCCCGACCAGGGCGCGCCCCTGAGATTGGCCCAGTAGCGATGCGCGCGTTTCTGGCGGGCGATATGCTCGGCAACGGCGAAAAAGTCCGCCGGCTGGCCGGTGATGGGGTCGATGTAGCGCGCATGGCGCAAATAGGCGGCGGCGATCAGCTCTTCCAGCGTGCGCCGGGTGGTGCGCCGCGGGCATTGCTGGCGATCGTGCGTCAGCCCCCAGCCGGCGTAGAAGGGCATGCCGAAGCAATGCACTTCCTTGCCGAGGATGAGGGCATCCAGCCCCATCTGCGAGGTAACGACATAGACCTTGTCGAAATGCGCCAGCAGGTCATGCGGGTGCCAGTTTTCGGTGATGTATTTCACATCCCTGATGTCTTGCGGGGCATCTCGCCCCGCCAGGCAGCCGCGGCGCTTGCCGGCCAGCACGTCCGGGTGCGTCTTGATGTAGATGGTGGCCCCGGGGTTTTCATCCGCTGCTTCCCACAGCATTTGGGGGAAATCACCTTCATCGGCTAGGCCGAGGCGGATCGACATGTCGCCCGCGGTCTGATCCACTACCAGCACGCGCTCTTCATCAGCGGGAAAGGCATCCGGCGGCACCGGCAGGCCGGTGTTGTATTTGCTCAAGCCTTCTTTCCGCAGCACCTCCAGCACCTTGCGCGCCGTGGCCAGCTCTTCATCGGAGAACCTGGCGGTGTTGAGCGTGTTTTCCAGATCAGATGGGGCAGTGGCGTCGTAATAGATGCCGGTACTGTCGGTGATGACGGAAAGCGGTGGCGCGCCGGCAACGCCCAGGTTGAAGGAGCGCAGGAAGCCGTCCTCCAGCAGCAGGAAGCCCGTGCCGTTGCGCGCTGCCAGCCGCTGCGCGCGCAGGCCGCTTGCCTTGCGGCCCCAGCCGAGCCAGATGATGGGTGGAGTGGCGCGTGCTCCGGGTGGCATGATGCGGATGTCCACGTCGAGCAGCGCCGCCAGCCATGCCCGCCGCCGCCACAGGCCATGATCGCGCCAGTGTATGGCTGCTTGCCGAGTCGATGGCATGCGTCTTACCTTTCCAGCAGGCGGGGACGGATAAGCCGTTCCATGCCCAGGCCGAAGATGGTGGCAATCAAGCCCCAGGCCAACAGGTATTCGCGGTCAAGGATCTGGGTGAAGTATTCCGGATAGATGCAATAGCGCACCCATTCGATGGCATGTACCAGCGGATTCCAGACGAGTACGTCGCGGATGTATGGTGGCAGGTATTCCACGGAGAAAAAGATACCCGAGATGAAAAACAGGATGCGCGAGATCATGTTGTCCACCGTGCGCCACGGGCTCCATAGATTGCGTAGCACCATGCCGGTAACGCCCATGCCAAAACCCAGGATGACGGTGGCCGCAATGGCCGCCAGCAACTCCACCGAATGGGCGGGGAAATTGGCCCAACCCAGCATGATGAAAGCGCTGTAGAACAGTAGGAAGGCCAGCAGTTGCAGAGAGCTCTCCAGCCCGGCACGGGCCAGCATGGTATCCACGGGGCGAATGACGGGATAGCTCAGCAAGGCCTTGTTGGCCTCCAGTGCCGAGGAGACACGGCCATGCAAGACACGATAGGTTATATAGGCAAACATGCCGGTAAAGTAGTAGAAGACAACACTGTTGCCTACCGGTGCGGCGGCGCCAACGAGATAATGCAGGATGCCCAGAACGGTTGTCCCCCATATCACTTCCGTCAGCACCAACAGATGCCCCAGCTTGTAGGGCCCCATGCGCAACGAGGATTCGCGCAGCAGCAAGGCATGCAACACGCGCAATTGCGTCTTGATGGCTTCCCAGGGCGAAAGTTTCAGGGATTCCAGGCGCTGCTCGCTCATGATCTCAGATCCTGTCGCGGATGGATTGCAGCATCAGCATGCCCAGGGCCCAGATGAGCGTGAGGGAGATGAACACGAAAAAAGTATTGCGGATGCGCTTCGGGTAGAGGGCTTCGTCTGGCAGATAAGGATGCACGAAGGTGGCCAGATAGCGCTGCTGGCGATTGGCCAGCAGGCGCGCCTGCTCCAGGCTGGTAAGGGCGGAGAGGTAGAGTTTTTCAGCGAATTCACGCTCTACGACCAGCGCTTCGTATTCTGACAGTGTGGCACTCAAGTTGCCATTACGTGCCCTGTTGCTGGAAAGCCTGCCACCACCCAGTTTGCGCTTTTCCGCGGCAATCTGTTGCTGAATGGCCTTGATGCGGTTTTGCAGAAACGTCACGGTTGGAGCATTGCCGGACAGCAGCGTTCTGCTTTCGGCCAGCTTCGCCTTCAGCTTCGCCAGTTCCTCTTCCAGCTTGCCGATGATGGATACCTGCACCTGCGCCTGCTTGGTGGGATCGAGCTGCTGGGTGGTGTCGCGGAATTTCAGGAAGCGTTGCCGTATCTCCTTCAGGCGCTTTTCCGCCTTGGCAACCTCGTTTTCCGCATACCATACCGCATCGCGCCGCGCCTGCTCGCTGATGCGGTTGATCATTTTCTCGCTTTCATCAAGAATGGCCTTGGAGATATCCCGTGCATCTTCCGGTGTGAAGGCAAAGACGCTGACCGTAATGATGTTCGACGTATGATCGAGGTGCACCTGCACCATGGAGCGCCAGTAGGTCAGAAAATCCTCCATGGAATACCATGAGGGCAGAGCGGCATAGAAATCATCGCCTGCACGGCGGAAACGACTCCTGAGGTCGAGCTTCTCATCCAGTTTTGCCAGCAATTCCCGGCTGTGGATGTATTCCACGACCATGTAGGTATCGCCCACAGATGCCCCGCCACCAATGCCCAGCGAATTGAGCAGGCCACTGCTGATATCAGGTGTGGTGGAGCGCACGGCGAAGCGCGTTTGCACCTTGTACTGATCTGCGGCAATGAAAATGTAGTAGGCAATGACAGCGGCGACGGGCAGCACTACCGCCAGCATGAAAGATATCGGCCCCCAAGGTATCTTTCGCCGCCGCTTGCTGCGAGACGGCAAGGCATCTTCCTTGGATGGTTGCGTATCTGCTGAAGGAGGAGCTGGCGTTTGCTTCTGCCGATTTTCTTCCGGCATGCTCTTTTGGGCAAAGGGAGCGGCAACCACTTTGTCGTCTTTTGCAGTCATGCTATCACAACCATGTATCGCGCCAACGGAAACAATATCGGCGCACGGGCGCAATCAATTTCAGGACACTTGTATCAAATGCCGCCACCTCACGCCAATGTAGTATTGGAGAACCTGACAAAAAAATACCGCCTGCGCAACCGCAGCAAGACCATTCTGGACAATCTGAATTTCGTTTTTCCCAGAGGTTACAACATTGCCATCCTGGGGCTGAATGGGGCTGGCAAGTCCACGCTCATTCGCCTGATTGCCGGGGCGGAGGAGCCGACATCGGGCCGCGTGGTGCGGCTGACGCGGGTTTCCTGGCCTCTTGGCTTTTCGGGAGGCATCGCCGGCAGCATGACGGGCAAGGAAGGCACGCGCTTCGTGGCGCGCATCTATGGCCGCGACGTGGAGGAAGTGGAGGATTTCGTCCGCTCCTTTGCCGACATTGGTGATCATTATTTCATGCCGGTGAAGACCTATTCCTCGGGCATGCGCGCGCGGCTGGCCTTCGGCATTTCCATGGCGATTGATTTCGACTGCTACCTGGTGGACGAGATTCTGGCGGTGGGTGATGCAGTGTTTCGCCAGAAATGCGAGCAGGTCTTTTCGTCCAAGCTGCAGAAGTCCGACATCATCATGGTGGCACACAGCCCCGCCTTGCTGCGCAAGTACTGCGACGCCGCCGCCATATTGGAAAACAGCAAGCTGACCTTCTACCCCGATCTGGAAGAAGGCATCAAGGTTTACAACGAGCTCATCAAGCGCAAGCAACAGGCCAATGCCTGATGATGCCAAGCGCTGGGAAGTGAGCCACATCAATCTCCAGATACCGTAACAGCCGTGGCATGAGTGCCTCGAATCGCGCCGGTACCGGCATTGATAAGAGCAAGGAACTTCTGCAACTCTGTGCTGACGGAGTTGGCCACGTAGATCACGTCATTGTCTTTCATCAGAAAGCCCTGCGCCAGGAAGAACGCGCGCGGCTTGCTCATGTCCAGCACATAGACCACCGGCGTAATGCCTGTGGGCGACATTTCTTCTTGCGGATGGCCAAACGCGCGCAGCACCTTGTTGTCCTCGAAGCGGAACAGAAACACTCCCTTGGAATCCGCCCGTGTATCCAGCAGGCCACCGGCCCGCGCCACGGCCTCCAGGATATTCACCCGGTCGCTGTCGAACGGATATTCACCGGTTTTCGACACCGCACCGAAGGCCGTGAAGGTCTGCGGCTTGTGCGACAGGTAGATCTGATCCCCCGGGCGCACGTAAATGTTCTCCGACGGATTGCGTATGATGCGCTTGAGATTCTGGGTGCCCCGAACACCATTGCGGATGAGCGTTACCAGCGTTTCACGCGCGGGCCCTGCCGCACCACCGGCCTGGGCAATCATGTCCAGAATGCGGTCGCCTTTCAGCGACATCTGGTATTTGCCTGGCTTGCGCACATCGCCATTGATCACGATGGAATTTGTTTCGCTTTTCAGTACGCGCACCATCACTTGTGGGGAGATGGCCTTGCCCGCCAAGACATGTTCGATCTTGCGCTGCAATTGCGCTGGCGTCAGCCCGGCAGCACGAATACGTCCCACGAAGGGCAGGGAGATACGCCCGGCACGATCCACCTCCACCGGGGGCAGCTGCACGCCCTTGCTGTCGGCGGTGGAAAACAGCCCGCCTTCCGCGGCCTCCCAGATGTGCACCTGCAACACATCGCCCGCACCGATTGCATTGCGGAATGTCCATGGCGTGCCGGTGCTGAAGGTCTTGAACAGCCCCTCCTGCTCGAATTTCATCTGGGCCGAGACAACATCGCCACTGATGGGAACAATGGCATATTCCCGCTGCTGCTTGGCGGAATCCGGGGTTTCTCCCAGAATTTCGGCAGCCGTCGGCCCTTCACCCGGCAGCAGGCCGCCAGCACAGCCCGTCAGCACCAGTGTCCCGGCCAACATTGCCACCAGTCGTAGGGCGGCCATTCCTTTACGCAGAATCATCCCGGACCCCTCTGACCCCAATACCTTCACAGCGTATAGCAGAATGCAAAGCGGCTTGCCAGCTATCCGCTGATATAGTCTTGATCATTGATGAATGTGCCGGAAGCTAGTTCTCGTTCCCGCTGGTTGCCGACAATGGAAGATGTCGCCTCAAAAGCATCTGCAGTGGGCCAGATCAGCCCGCAGTTCAACGCGGAGCTTCTGATGCGCTTGTAGAAATTGCCGTTGATCTGCGTTGTAGCGATCAGGTGCGCCTGAAAGCGCCGGACAAGCTCCGCATCCGGCGTCCATTGCCCGGCTTGCCGCCAGAAATCATCCAGCGAGCAGCGCGCCGTAAGCCCGGGGATGTCGTAGATGGCCGAGCCCAGCACTTTCACCGGCTTGTGGCGGCTCAGGGACGACAAGCCGACAGTGGAATTGATTGTAACCGTGCCGATGCAATGATCCTGCAATGTCGGCAAGTGCGCATCATGCACGTAATGCACTCTGCCGGCAACACCATGCTGGCGGGCGCATTTTCTGATCAGCCGGCCATAGTGCACGTAGCCGCGATCCGCCGGATGATGCTTCATTACCAGATGTGTTCCGGCCGGTGCGTGGGCGGCAAAGGAGGCAATCACCTCGCGGATGAAGGCAGGTATGCCACCCCTCTGGCCATATGGGCTGTGGTGCACGATCTGGCTGTCTGTCGCCACTTGCAGCGGCACCAGGAAGTAGCGCCCGCGCAGGCTGGTAGCAGTGCGGCGTTCCTGCCATCTTGCAAGCGGATAGTATATCATTTTGCGCCAGTAGGAACGCAGCTGCGGTGCAAGTTCACGAATGCCCAGCCCCCGGTGATATGTCCGGCAGGGATAGTATCTGCCCAACACGGAGGCGGCGGCATGATAGAGCAAGGCCCACCAAGCCTGATGGTAGAAGCTGTAGCCCACCTCGCGCGGGGGCGATATTTCCGGCATGGGTGTGTTCAGGTAAAAGGCTGCCGATTTCGGCAGGGAGGAGCGGGCGTTCACACCACCTTTTTCGAGGGTGATATAATTTCCCCTGACATAGCCTTCCTCGAAGACGAAGACCTCGATGTCGCGCCGCGCGGCAAGCTCGAAGACGGGCCGGTGCACCGGACGGCAGTCGCCATAGAGGAACACCACGTCGATTTGCGCCTTTTCCAGCAGGTCGCCGAGAAAGGACGGCCATTCCTTGATGCTGCCGGAATACATGACGTGATGATCGCGGTAGAACAACCAGTCTCCGGCATTGAAATTGACCTTCACGACCTTCGCGCCGGCATAGGCCAGGTCCCGCGCCAGGCGCTGAAAGAACGGCCCCATCGGCCCCTGCAACAGCAGCACCCGACGCCCGGCAAAACTCGACAAGCGCGGCATGAATGACACCCCCTTGGCGCTCCGGCAAAAAATTCCGTACAATCCCCACGTTTGAAACAAACCTCATCTTATCCTGCCTGCCAAGCCATTTGCAATACGTGCAAATTGCAACCGCTGCTTTCATCAGGGGGGTGATTTGTCTTGACCCTGCCTGCTTCCTTGCCGGTTTTCCTCAATTTCCTGACGCCACGAATGGCCCAGGGAGCCGTCCGATCAACGGGTGGCCCGCGCCGGTTCCGTGTTGCCCGTTTCCCGCTCAGGTGGCGGTGATCGTTCGTCTCCTGCCGGCCCGAGGGTCTTCCGCAATGTTTTGGAAAATCTCAAGGCAAGAAGTTCAGGCGCTTCTGCCAACAAGATTCTGCGCTTGCCAGCGATCTGGAGCGGCCTTCGGAGACGATTTGAGATGCCAATTGTGTGTTTTTATTGGCTTTTTGATATTGTCTGCAATCATCTGAGAAGGAGGGGTGGTGCCTGGGGGCGGAATCGAACCACCGACACGCGGATTTTCAGTCCGCTGCTCTACCGACTGAGCTACCCAGGCGCAAAGGCGCCGCACGCGAGATGCGCGATCACGGCGGCCCTTATATCGGAACCCGGCACACGTGCGCAAGAGGCAAGAAAGCTGAAGCGGGGCGGGGGAATTGCATTGCTCAGCGCAGCCGTGCTGCCAGCACCGGGATATCCGCCGCCGCCCGCAGGTCGTCCGCTGCGCGCACCAGGCTGGCGCGCAGGGTGTTGAACACATAATCCCTGTCCGGCGCCTTCAGATCATCGTGCATGGGGATGATGTCGAAGACCTCATCAGCCCGCGCCCGCGCAATGTCCTTCACCGGCAGCGCCTCGCGCCTGGCCAGCTCGGCCAGCAAGGTGTGCAGGCGGTCTTGCGCCTGTTCGGCAAAGTCCGCACCCAGCGCCACGGGCAGCGTGTTTTGCGCCGTTTCCCGCGCGATCAGCGCCTCGCCCGCCCGGCCCAGCCAGCCCAGCAGCGCGGCATGATCGGGCGCATCCACGCGCAACACGGCATCGAGCATTTCCGCCATGTCCAGCACCGTCAACCCCCAGGCGCGCCAGCTTGCTGCATGCACCGCCTGCTGAAAGGGCTGCTCGGAGAACAATCGCTGCCAGTTCAGCCCGGCCCGCGCCCGGCAGTATTCGATGACGCATTTCTGCGCCATGAAGGCAGCGCGGCGTTGCCAGAAGGCTTGCAGCGCATCCGGCCCGGCAATGCGCTCGCGGCGCAGCAGGCCCTTCAGCAACGCGCCGATGCCGCCCCCGCGCGCGCTGCCAGCACCCGGACTCATGCCAGCGCCGACTTCAGTTCATCGACCAGATCGGTCTTCTCCCACGAGAAACCACCCTCGTCATCCGGCTGGCGGCCAAAATGGCCATAGGCGGCACTGCGCGCATAAATCGCGCGGTTCAGTTTCAGATGTTCGCGAATGCCGCGCGGGCGCAAGTCCATGATCTCGCGCAATACGCTCTCCAGCTTCGCCTCGTCCACTTCGCCGGTGCCGTGGGTGTCGGCATACAGCGACAGCGGCTCGGCCACGCCAATGGCGTAGGAAAGCTGGATGGTGCATTTCTCCGCAAGCCCGGCGGCCACCACGTTCTTTGCCAGGTAGCGCGCGGCATAAGCGGCGGAGCGATCCACCTTGGTGGGATCCTTGCCGGAAAACGCGCCGCCGCCGTGTGGTGCCGCGCCACCATAGGTATCGACGATGATCTTGCGCCCGGTCAGGCCGCAGTCGCCGTCCGGCCCGCCAATGTAGAACTTGCCCGTGGGGTTGACGTGCCACACGGTTGCATCGCTCAGCCACTCTTCCGGCAGCACCTCGCGCACGTAGGGCTCGATGATGGCGCGCACGTCATCGGGCGAGAGGCTCTCGTCCAGGTGCTGGTGCGACACCACGATCTGCGTAACCTCCACAGGTTTGCCGTCGGCATAGCGCAGGGTGAGCTGGCTTTTCGCATCCGGGCCGAGCTTGGGCTCCGCGCCGGCATGGCGCGCCTGTGCCAAGCGCTTGAGAATCTGGTGTGCATAGTGGATCGGCGCCGGCATCAGCTCCGGCGTTTCCGTACAGGCATAACCGAACATGATGCCCTGATCACCCGCGCCCTCGTCCTTGTTGCCGGAAGCATCCACCCCTTGCGCAATGTCCACCGATTGCGGGTGCAGCAGGTATTCGAAGTCCAGCGTCTGCCAGTGAAAGCCTTCCTGCTCGTAGCCGATGTCCTTCACCGCGGCGCGCGCCAGCTCCTCCACCCGTTCGCGCAGCTTGTCCTTGCTCACTGAGTCCGGTGCGCGCACCTCACCCGCCACCACCAGCTTGTTGGTGGTAGCCAGGGTCTCCGCCGCCACGCGCACCAGCGCCGGGTCATAACCTTCTTCCTCGGCGACATGAAAGAACAGATCGACGATTTCGTCGGAGATGCGGTCGCACACCTTGTCCGGATGACCCTCGGAAACCGACTCGGAAGTGAACAGATAATCCTTGCGCATGTCGAATGTCTTCCCGCTGCTGAACGAACATCATCGCACGCGGACACCTGCCGCGCCGCGCCATTGCCGGGAAACATTCATAAAGCTTTCTTTATATCCGCG
>JAJRRZ010000138.1 GCA_024279045.1 Alphaproteobacteria bacterium | reverse complement strand
GCCGCTCGGGCTGCTGCCACAGCCCCGGGCCGCCCGCCACCTCGCAAGTGGCGAGCGGCGTCATTGTGTGATGAGGTGCACGGGATGGCCGGCCTGCAGGGCCAGGCGCTGGAGGTGGCCGGGGATGAGCCTCTGCTGGCGGGGCGCATCCCGGACGGGGCGCCAACCGGCGCGGGCGAGCAGTTCGGCGACCAGCTCGGCGCATTGGTATTTGTCCCACTGCCGCGGCGGCAGGCCGAGGCCGGCCAAAATGGCATCCAGCCAGCTGTAGCCCCGGCCCAGCGCCTGCAGGGCATGATCCTCCGCCTGCCGCCATTGCTGATCAGGCAGCTCCAGCGGCGACCATTCCAGGGGGAGCGCCGTGCTGAGCAGGCGCATGGTCACGCCGATGCCGGGGCGGGCCTCGATGGCGAAAAGTCTCGGGCCCACCCACAAGGCCATGCCGACGTGCGAGATGCGTTCACCCGTCCAGTGGCGCACTATGCGTCCACCCCAGCTGCGCCCGCTCCAGGCGAGCAAGTCGCCGGAGCGGATTTTTTGGCGGGTGTCGGCATAGGCGGGCATGGGGGGCTGCTCCATGCTCAGAACCTATCGGCCACCTGCGCCACCTCGGCGGGTGGTGCGGGCCAGGCAGCATCGCTCAGGTAGTCTGCATCCGTGTCGGCCACCAGCTCCGCGGCGCGGGCGCGCATGGCGTCCACCCAGCCCAGCGCCGCCTGCAGCCCGGCCAGCACGGCCTTCTCCTCCGCGGAGCGGCTGTAGGCCGGCTTGGAGGAGATGGCCGCCGCCGCGGCGGTCATGTTCATCTGCGTCTCGGCGCTCAGCACAGCGTAGATGCGGCGCTTGCACTCGCGCTTCACAGCCTGCGCCCGGCGCTCGGCCAGCGCCGCGGCGATTACTTCCTGCGGCACGCCGGCCTCGGCCAGGTCGGCGGGGCTCATCTCTACGTATTGCCGCCCCTCGTGGGTGATGGTCAGTGTGGTCGTGGTCATTGCAGCCTCCGTCAGACCTGCGTGAGATTGGTGATCAGCCAGGGCAGCGTAGTCGGGTCGGTGCCGACAGGATCAGCCGCGCCACCGACCAGATTCCCGATCAGCGGCTGATCGGTGGCCACGAGAGAGGCGGCCTCCAGCGCCACCGCATGCCCGCCGCGCCCGATGAGCGGGCAAAATGCGGCGCTGGGGATGACCACATCACAATAGGCCAGCCGCACCATGGCCAGCATGCTCTCACCCGAATGCCCACACTGCGCGTGGCCTGCGTAGCTATTCACCAGCGTGTAGTTGGGCCAGGTGCCGTCCAGCGCCGGCACCACCAGCGTGAGGCCACGATATTCCACCGAGCCACAACGCGACATGCGCAGGCCGCCTGTGTATCGGGCTGCGTAGGCCGACAGCTGCTCGCTGATGCGCTCTAGAGTGACCTGATGACGCACGGTGTCGGCGCTCTGCACCAGCACGTAACGCTGTCCCGTCGGTGTCGGCGCGGCAAAATGATAGTCCGCCAGCAAACGCACATCACAGATGCCCCCCTCCGGGGTGCGGCGGATGGCCTCGTCGATGCTGCGTAGCGGCGCGTCATCCGTGCCATCGGCACTATCGTCGCCGACCTGCTGATGCACATAGTGGCGCGCATACATGGCGGCCTGCCGCTGCTCCCAGGCTGCGCCCAGCGCATTGATGCGCTGCTGGGCCGTGTCTGCGATCTGCTGCGGCAGGTCGAGCAGCAGGCCGGCCTGCTGCTGCAGATCGGCGATCCTGTCCTCTAGCGTGGTCATGTCTCATCTCCTCTGATCACATGTATCACCAGCACCATGCCGACGTGATCACCGGCGTCAGCCGCGCCACCTCCGTCTCCACCGCCCGGCGCTGCAGGCGGATGATCTCCGTGGCCGTGCTAACGGCCAAAGGCAGCATGGTAAGATTGACGCTTGGGCCGCTGACCTCGATCTCCACGCTGTCCGCCGGTAGGGCCTCCAGCGCCAGGTAATAGGCCAGGGCCAGCGGGATGCCGTCTGTCTTGTAGGCCAGCGGGGTGGACTGGCTGCTCCACACGGCCAGCAGCGTGCCGTCCTCCAGAACGATTCCGATCTCCCGAACCCAGAAGCTTGGCCCGGTATCCACCAGCGCCTGCACCTCTATTTCGTGCGGCGCGATCCTGCGCCCGCCGCCGATGGGCACGCGCACGCGCTCGGAGCGCAGCGCGGTCTCCGCGCCGGTGGGCTCGTAGGCGCCATCGCCCAGCGCGATATGGGTGATTTTGGCGGCCAGCCCGTCATTGCTGGCGGCCAGCACGGCGCTGATGCCGGCATTGGTGATGATGGGTCTCAGCGCGTCCATCAGCGCACCTCCGTCTGCATGGTCATGCTCATGATCTGCATCGCACCGGCGGCATTGGCCGCGGCCAGCCGCGCCGCCAGCGCATCAGGCCGGGCGGCATAGGCGCCGCGGGCATCCACCTGCAGCGCCGCCGCTGCGTCGGCCAGGCCAGCGCGCGAGCGCGGCTGCGGGCGGTGTGCTGCCAGCCCGCGATTGTCCGCGGCCATCATCGCCGCGGCATCGGCCAGGGCGGAGGAGGTCGGAAATCCTGCCCCCAGCCGGAAATCCGTGTCCTGCGACCAGCGCTTGGTAGCATTGATGATCTGCACGGCAGCCCGCTGCACACGCTCGCTGAGGATGACTCCATCGCCAAACACGGCCTCGGCCACCCAGACGGTGATGGTGTGGGTGTCGTGCTGGCCGCGCGGCGATTTTTGCCACCAGTGTGTGATTTCCGGCGTCAGGCCGGTGAGTAGCCGAATGCCCAGCTGCACGCCCTCGTCGGTGCCCTTCAGGGCATGGAGGTCGTAGGCATGGTCGATGAGGCGGCGCACCACGTGCTCCGGCAGGCCGTCTGGCGGCATGAACTCCTCAAGCGACAGCTCCCACACCGCCAGCGGCAGCATCTCCACTGTCATCTCCGCGGAGGTGCGCATGCACAAGCTGCGCGGGCTCAGCTCCACATCGGCCAGGGCGGCGTCGAACGCGCCCCACAGCCAGCGGATGCGGGCATCGTTGATGCCGGGCGGGATCAGGTGGCTGTCGAAGCGCCTGCTCATGCCGCCACCTCCGTGATGTTGACGGTGGTGGCCGTCAGCACGGCAAACTGGTGCGGCTGCAGCTGACGCTCCGTGATGCCGGCAAGCGTCAGATCGGCATCGATGACGCCGGGGATGGCCTGCACCGCACAAGCCACGGCGGAAAGAGAGAGATACTGCCCCAGTCCGCGCCGCCACGCGCCGGCAGCCTGCGTGATGGCGGCACCCACCTGCTGTTGCACGACAGCTGGATCGGCGGATGCGCGCACATCGGCGGCGATGCTCACGCTCACCGCCTGCGGCGGCAGCACGTGCACGTCATCGCCCTGCGGACGCTTCGTGGCCGGATCGAGCCAGGCAAGGATGCCGTCCAGCACGTCCTGGCCGGGCGCGCCGGCTTGTGCGAGCGGGTAGATGTGGATGACACCGGGCTGCGGGCGGATGACGGCGACATCAATGATGTCCGGGCTGTAGGCGCGCACCATCTGCTCGTAGGCTGCGCGCGGGCCGGCCTTGGAGATACGCTCGAAAGCCTGGGCAATGCGCAGGCGGTAGGCGTCATCGGCCTCCTCCGCCGCACCGCCGGCGCTTTCGGTGGTGTTCACCCCCGCCACGGCGAATGGCAGCGGCGTGATGATCTCGCTGATCTGCCCGGGCAGGAAGCCGTTGCCGATGCCGCCCGGCGCGGCGCAGGTGGCGCCGACCTCGCCCACGGTCTCACCGGCGGGGATGACGAGGTCGGCATCGGTGGCGAAAGGTGGCGCATCGCCGCCGGCGGAGACCAGCGTGCCGGCAGGGATCACGCGATCTTCCGCCGCTGGCGCAGGCAGCGTGAAGCGCAGGGTGGTCTGCGCCGGCGCTGCCTTCAGGCGCGGCGTGCTGACGTTGGCGCCCAGCATGTCCAGGTGCGGGCCCTCGGCGAATGCCGCCCAGCGCTGGCGCACCGCCATCTGCCCCTGCTGGCCCAGCAGCGACAGGGCATAGGCCATCATGTCAATGTAAAGCATCTCGACCTGCGCCGGATAGATCTTGCGCCGCGGCCCGGCGGGGTCGTGCTCCCACCAGTCGATGAGCCGCTGCCGCCAAGCGGCGGGGTCAGTCTCGAAGACCTGCGGAGCGCCACGGGCGCGCAGTTCTCCCAGCGTCATGGCGCGGATCATCTCGGTCATGCCGCCGCCCTCCCGTCCTCGCCGGCAGCGAGGATCACCTCGGTGCGGCGGATCTCGGCCAGCACGTCTGCCGTGGGCCGCCAGTGGATAACGGCGCGGAAGCGATGAAACTCCAGCATCTTCACCTGCACCGGCTCGGCCAGGGTGATGCGCGGCTCGTAGCGGGAGAGCGCATCCCAGATCTCGCGGGTGATGGCGGGGATGGCCACCGCCGGCGGGCGGTCGATGTAATCGAGAGCGGCGCAGAACTTTTCCGGCTCCAGCGGCACGGAGCCGGGCGGCGTGAGGATGATGGTGCGGATGGACTGCTCCAGGTCATCCAGCCCGGCGGCGATCTCGCCCCAGGGCGGAGCATCGCCGGGGCGAATGCGCAGCTGCCAGTGCAGGTGGGGTGTTTCGAACCGCTCGCTCATGCCGCTACATTAGGGTGGCGCGGGCATGCGGGCAGGCGGAAGGGTTCCGGCGCGATCACATGGTGATCACACCGCATAGACCTTGCTGGCGGAGCCTACGGCGGCGTCGCCGTCGCTGTCCACGTCGCCCTTGCGGTGCACCAGCTGGCCGCCGTCGCCGCCCAGGTGCACCTCGCCCTCCAGCACGATCTTCGGCGCGGTGATGCGCACCTCGCCGCTGGCCTGCACCCGCACGTTGGCGGCGTTGCGCACGGTGATGTCGCCGCCGCCCTTGCTGACGATGATCTCCAGCCCACAGCTGGTGCGGATGTGAATGGCATCGCCGTCCGAGGTGGGCGGCGGGTCGGCCTCGGAATAGAGGCTGCCGATGATGCAGCCGTCCTCGCCATCCCAGTCCACCAGGCAGTTCACCTGGCTGCCCACATCCGGCATCCAGTAGGCCTTGTTGCCACCCGCCGCCGGCTGATTGACGTTGAGCCAGTAGCTGACGTTGCCGTCCTCATCGGCGAACTCCACCCGTGCACGGCCACGGGCGGGATCGACCTCCACCACCTCGCCGCGCTTGAACGGCCTGTTCTTCTCGGAAGTGTAGACGCGGCCTGTCATCATCACACTCCTTTCAGCTCGATGGTGGTGGTGTAGCTGGCGCGCTCGATGCGGTGGCGCGCCACATGCACGAGGTATTCGCCGGCGTAGCGCCCGAAGGTGCCCCCCAGCGCCACCTTGGCGCCGGCGCACAGCAATGGATCGCCCACCAGCGTGAGGCGCGCGGTGCGCCTGTCCTCGTTGGCCTTCGCCAGCCGCCCCTTGGCCAGCGCCTCGGCCTGGGCGCGGTTTTCCACCCGCTCGTCAATCTTCAGCTCGTCGCCCGTTTTGGCTTTCGGGTCTTCGGCCTTTGCCTCGATGGTCTTCTTCTTGTCCGGATCGAGGTATTTCACCTTCGCCCGGCTGTAGATCCTGTCGGCCTTTTCCTGGGCCTCCCACTCCGTGATCGTCGTGCCCTCGGCCAGTTCGAACATCCGCACCGGTGCGGCCTGCTCCAGCTCCTCGCGCAGGTAGAACACCAGCTTGCCGTGCTTGAGGCTGACGAAATGCCCGTAGTCCTCCGCCAGGCGGCGGATGAAGGCAAGATCGCGCTCGCGCCGCTGGCGCTTGTATTGGAAATATATGTCGCGGATCTTGCCGCTGACCGAGTAACCGTTGCGCGCCGCCACCTCCTCGATGATGGTGCGCAGCTTCTTCTTCTCGTATTCCTTCGGGCGGCGGGTCTTCAGCGCCTTGCTCTGATAGGCGCTGGTGGCGCGGAACTCCAGCACGTCGCCACTGCGCGAGCCGGAGGCGCGCGGCACGTCCACCTCGTAGATGCCCGCCGGCATCATCGGCCCGCCGGCATAGCCGATGGCCGCCTCCACAAGATCGCCACGCTCGGGCCGCCATGGGCCGCGCCACAGCCCGGCGGCATCCTGCAGCTTCACGGCGATCTCGTCCGCCTTGCCGTGCAGGTGATCCGTCCATTCGAAGCTGAGCAGATAGGGCGCCAGCTCGCTGCCCACGTCCACGCCATTGATGATGAGCTGCACGGTGGGCTGCGGCAGGCGGGTCATGCGAGCGCCTCCCGCTTCCATGGCGGCAGCAGAGCCGGGTCGGGGTCGGGCCGTTCTATGACCGGGATCTTCAGTCGCGTGCGTGGCGGGATGACGGGTGGAATGGCGGCCAGATCAGCCAGCCACAGGTGGCGGTTGACCTCGATGATCAGCCCCATGAGCATGGCATCTCCGTAATAGCGTTGCGCCAGCAGATCCCAGCGCTCGCCGGGGCTGCTGACATGCTCGAAATGCTCGCCGGTCAGCCGGATGCCCATGTCAGCCCCTCCGCACCAGCGGGTTGATGAGCGCCACCGCCGCCGTGGCCATGCCGAGAATGCCGCCCAGCGTGAAGCTGCCGCCCGGGGCCTCGATCAGCTCGATCTCGCCCTCGATGCGCACCGGCGCGCCGGCGGCGGTGGCCTTCTTGTGCGTGATGCGCACGGATTGCACCACGTAG
>JAJRRZ010000137.1 GCA_024279045.1 Alphaproteobacteria bacterium | reverse complement strand
TGGCGAGCACGCTGCAGGCGCTTCACCGTGCGCACGATGCCGACGTAATCCCACATGAAACGGCGGATCTCGTCCCAGTTGTGCGAAACCACCACCATTTCGTCCGAATCCGTTACCCGGCTTTCGTCCCAGTGCGGCAGTGCCGGCGGCGGGGCGATTTCGCCGATACGTGCGATGATGTCCCTTGCCGCCGCATCACCATAGACCAGGCACTCCAGCAGCGAATTCGACGCCATGCGGTTCGCCCCGTGCAGGCCGGTGCAGGTAACCTCGCCGATGGCGTAGAGATTTTCCACATCGGTGCGTGCGCGCATGTCCACCATCACCCCGCCGCAGGTGTAATGCGCCGCCGGCACCACCGGGATCGGCTCCTTCGTCATGTCTATGCCGTAGCCCAGCAGCGTCTCGTGGATGTTGGGGAAATGCTCGCGGATGAACCCGGCAGGCTTGTGGGAGATGTCCAGCAGCACATGATCCAGCCCGCGGCGCTTCATCTCGTTGTCGATGGCCCGCGCCACGATGTCTCGCGGGGCCAGCTCGGCCATGTCGTGATATTCTGGCATGAAGCGCGTGCCATCGGGCAGCTTGAGGATGCCGCCTTCTCCGCGCACCGCCTCGGAAATCAGGAAGTTTTTCGCCTCCGGGTGATACAGGCAGGTAGGGTGAAACTGCTCGAACTCCATGTTGCACACCCGGCAGCCGGCGCGCCAGCCCATGGCCACGCCATCACCGGTGGCAATGTCGGGATTGGATGTATAGAGGTAGGCCTTGCTGGAGCCGCCGGTGGCCAGCACCACCACCCGCGCACGAAACACGTCCACCACATCGCGCCGCACATCCAGCACATAGGCCCCCACCGCGCGCCCGCGCGTGCCGTCGCCGTGCTTCTCGCGAATGATGTCGATGGCCATGTGATATTCGAACAGGTCGATGCCGTGCAGCGCCTGCGCCCGGCGCAGCAGGGTGCATTCCATCTCGCGCCCCGTGGCGTCCGCCGCATGCAGCACGCGCCGGGCGGTATGGCCACCCTCGCGGGTGAGGTGAAAGTTTCCGTCTTCGTCGCGGGTGAAATGCGCGCCGTAGTCGATGAGCCGTTCGATGGCCGAGGGGGCATTCTCCACCACGAAGCGCACCACCTCTTCGTCGCACAATCCCGCGCCGGCCTGCAATGTGTCCTGCACGTGGGCCTCGAAACTGTCGTTCTCGTCCAGCACCACGGCAATGCCGCCCTGGGCATAAAACGTGTTGGTCTCCTCCAGCGCCGTCTTCGACAACACCGCCACGCGCAAGCCCGCTTCCGCCAGTTCGATGGCCAGTTGCAGCCCCGCCGCGCCAGAGCCGATGACCAGCGCATCATGCACATGGGCGCGCTGCCGGCGCTGGCCGGCCCGTTCGGTTGATGTGCCGGAAGGCATCTCGCCGGATGAGGTATTCATGCCACAGGCCCCACTTTTTGGCCGCATTCATAACCAACCCCGGCAGCGCGGGCAAAAGGCATTTCGCCGCGTGTTCCATCCTCCGCGATGCCTGGGCGGCATTACTTCAATCCATGCCCGCAAGCAGCTCCCTGCCCCGGCACACCAGTTTCGCATCCGGCTGGCCGACGATGGCGACATCCTTGTGCGGATAACCCAGCGCGGAGAGCACCACGCGCATTGCCTGCAGCCGTGCCCGCCGCTGGTCGTTGGCGTCGATCACCGTCCACGGCGCGATGTCCGTATCGGTGTGGCGGAAAATGTCGGCAATGGCCGTGGAATAGTCGTCCCACTTGCCCACCGCGACATGATCGATGGGAGAGAGTTTCCAGCTTTTCAGGATATTCGTCTTGCGCTCGTAAAACCGCTTCAGTTGCTCCGCACGGCTGACGGTGAGCCAGATCTTGATCAGCCGGATACCATCACCCACGAGCATCTGCTCGAAGCGCGGCGTCTCGTCGAAAAAGGCGCGCCACTGTTCCTCGCTGCAGAAGCCCATCACCCGTTCCACCCCGGCGCGGTTGTACCAAGAACGGTCGAAGAAAACGATTTCTCCAGCTGTCGGCAAATGCGCCACGTAGCGCTGGAAATACCATTGCCCGCGTTCCACCTCCGTCGGCTTCGGCAGCGCCACCACCCGCGCCGCGCGCGGGTTGAGATGACGCATGAAACGGCGGATGGCGCCACCCTTGCCCGCGGCGTCGCTCCCCTCGAAAACCACCACCACACGCTCGCCCGCCTCGCGCACATGGCGCTGCAGCTTCACCAGTTCCGCCTGCAGCGCGCGCAAGGTGCGGCGATACTCCTTCTTGCCGATGGGTGCATCATGTGCGTAGCCAGGCCCATGCGGAAACGTCAGCCGCGCGATCTGCTCTGGCAACTCGTCGAAATCCAGCGACCACAGCTCTTCCGGCACATTCCGCATGATCTTTCCTGCCCCTCCCTGCCCTGTCCCCCGCCCACGATCTTTTCTGCCACGTGTGTTCAACTTTTGCCACGTGTGCTCGACAAAGAGAAGCCCGGCTCCCCCCAGAGCCGGGCCTCTTCAGAAGGCCCCCCGGCCTTCCCCTCAACTCGCACGGGCCTTCAGTGCCCGAAAAACAGCTTTCCCGTATCCACCGTGGCGGAAATGGCCACGATATTCGCATGGTTCTTGTATGTCGCCTGCAAGCCCGGCAGAGCTGGGACAAACGGCAGCACTGCCGCTGTGGCAGGAATGTTCACCTGTCCATCCTTGATGATGAGATGGCTGTAGGCAGCGTGCAGTTTCAGCCAGTCATTCGCGGTGTAAGTAAGTCCCAGCGAAAGCCAGTGCCGGTCATTGTCCGGCACGCGCACATTGCGCGTCGCATCGGGCACCGGACTTTTCTCGTAAGCATAACCGGCACGCACGCTCAACATGTCATTCACGGCATATTCACCACCCACGGCAAACAGCCATCCATCCTTCCAGTTGTAGGCTTCCGGGGCCGGATCGAATGGCGCCGAATCCACATCGAATGTCTTGAACAGGCTCCAGTTGACCCACTCGACCGTGCCCATGAGCTTCAGCCGTTCCGTAACCTGCTGGCTTGCCGACACGGTTAGCATGTCCGGCAAGGTATGCTTCACCGTTGCCGAACTGGTGCCAAGCCCATTGACGAACAGATTACCCTTCAGCGTGTGCTTGATACGGCTACGGTAGCCGACACCGATCCTCGTGCCCTCCGCCGGCCTGAACTCCAGCCCCACGGTAAAGCCCACACCCCAGTCATCGCCTTTCACCCGGCTGGTAACGGTGCCCAGGTTGGCCCGGCTCAGATCGCCTTCCATGTAGTTGACCTGCAGGCCAAACCCCACCGACAGCATGCCACCGAGTTTCAGCCCTACCATCGGGTTGATATTTGCGGTGAAAATCTCGGATTCGTAGCCGTATATTGCTCCAACCGAATTGATGTCGTTCTTTGTCTTCATGCCAAACGGCGAATTCACCGCCAGCCCGAGCCAGATCATATCGTTCAGTTGAAAGCTGGTGTAACTGGCCGGCACCACTGCCGCCTTGCCGATATTGCCAGACGAGCCGGAATATCCTGGTGGCAGAATGCCCGCCGCCACGGTCTGGCCATCTGCCTTGCTATAGGGCATCACCAGCGCCGCGTTCCACTCGCTGTGCATCCCGGGCAGGTTGGTTACTGTCGCCGGGTTCCAGAACATCGAAGAAAGACCATGCCCGCCCGTGGCCACGCCCGCGTAGGAAGTTCCCTGAAATTCCGTGGACTGCTCACGGATGCCAAAGCCGCCAGCCTGCGCTGTTCCGGCCATCCATACCGCCAGAACCGTTGCGGCCATCAGACGGCCACCTGAAACAGCGAGAATCGAACGCATGGCACCTCCTCGAGCGTCTGCAATGCTCTTTACGAAACGCGGCATCGCTGGTCTGTATCCGGCCTGCGTCGGCGGACAGCAAGCAGCCTCACACCAGAATGTGTCATTTTGCCCCACGGGTGTGGCAAACAGGACACACAAACGTGAAGAACATCACCCCCCTCCTCTCGGGAGCCCTCCCCCTCAATGAATACGCACCAGCGGCCTGCGCCGCGCTGCCGGTTCCTCGTCCGGCAACTTGCCATCCCTGGCCCGTGATGCTTGCGGGCCGGATTTGCCGCCATTTTCCGGCAAGGGGATGTCGATCTCGGTGGAATGCCCATGCCGATGAATGACAATGCGCTGTTGACCGCCCCGCTGGCCAGGAGTTCGGGGCGCGGCATCCGCCTGGCCGGGCTGACGGCGCGACTCTTCTGATGGCGCCTTGTTTTCCATCGCGGACATCTCGTGAACGGCACGCCGCGCAGAAGGCATCCCCTGTGCGCGGCCAGCCAGGCCGGCGCTCATTCCGTCGTCTTCATGGTCTTCATGGTCTTCATGGCTGTGCGGCGGCATCGGTTCACCCAGCATGTCCACCAACCGCGCCAGCAAATCGTGCAGCACATCCGTCAACAGCGTCAGCAAGCGTTGCGCTTGCGCCACATCCCCGGCAGCATTGCTCCGCACGCTTTCCAGCAGCCGCGCCAGCCTGCCCGCGGCAGCCTCCGGCAAGGTGGGCTCCGCCTTCTCGCCCAGCCCGTGCGCCAGCTCGTCCGCCGCCTGCGCCAGCAACAGCCGCAACCCTTCCAGCGATGACCCCGCCGTTGCGGGCATGCCTGTGCCGCCGGCAACCTTCTCCAGCTTGCGCATGGAATCCAGCAGGCGCTTCAGCTCCTCTCCCTGCCGCCGCCGCAGATATTCCGCCAGAAACCAGCGCCCACGCGGCGTCGCCATCACCGCCTGCTCGATGGCGTCGAAATCATCCGCCACGTCCGCAGACGTGTCCCCGTATGCCTTTTTCACCTTGACGGAAGACTGGGAAACCCGGTTCATGCCATACGCCCTTCATGCACGCACACACCCCGCCATTACGGCTGCACCCGCGGCGGTGGCTGTCAATGAAGCCGAGTATTGACCAAAATGGTTAGGGAATGCTTGCCGGCAATCACCGAGGCCCGCGCTCAGGCCGGGCGCGTGGCGCTGCTGTATGGCGCGCAATTTCTGGCCATTGGCCTGTCCATGCCACTGCTGCCCATATGGCTGTCGGCCCGCGGACTGGGGGCAGAGGCCATCGGCCAGGTATTGGCGGCACAAAGCATGGCGCGCACAATCGGCCAGCCCTTGCTGGCCCGTCTCGCCGACCGCACCGGCCAGTTGCGGCTAGTGATGCTCGCCTGCACGGCACTGGCCACCGCCACGGCGGCCTGGCTGGGTGGCGTGGCGGAAGGTTTCTGGGCAATCCTGCTGGGCGTGGCGGTTGGCTGGCTGTTCTTCTCGCCACTGGTGCCTTTGTCAGAGGTGCTTGCCGTTCGCGTCGTCGAGCGCACCGGCATCGCCTACGGGCGCATGCGCCTGTGGGGCTCGCTGGCCTTCACGCTGGGCGCCATGCTGGCCGGCATGCTGATGGACATCTGGCCCGCCACGGCGCTGATCTGGGCAGTGACGGCAGCCATGGCGTTGACCTTGCTCAGCCTGCTGGCGCAGCCCAGGGAAGTCATGCAACCCGCCGCCCAAAGCACTTCCGGCAACGGGATAACCGGCAATAAATCAGCTAGTTGGAGAGCATTGCTGACTCCTGGCTTTATCGTTTTTCTGCTCGTCTCCGGCCTTGTTCAGGCCTCGCATGCGCTGCTCTACGGCTTCGCCGCGCTGTACTGGACATCGCTGGGCCATTCCGGCCTTGTGGTCGGATTGCTGGTAACCGCCGGCGTGCTGGCGGAGGTGGTGCTGTTCTGGTTCTCCGGCCATGTGCTGGCCCGCGTCGGCGCGGTGCGCCTGCTGCTGTTGGCCGCGCTGCTGGCCACCGTGCGCTGGGCGGGCATGGCCTTCGACCCGCCGCTGCCGGCGCTGTTCGCCCTGCAACTGCTGCATGCCTTTTCCTTCGGCGCGGCGCACCTCGGCGCCATCGCCTTCATCCGCACCCGCGCACCCGCGCACCTGGCCGCCACCGCGCAAGCGCTGAACAGCAGCATCAGCATGGGCCTGTTCATGATGGCCGCCATGTGGGCTTCCGGCACGCTCTATGCCGCCCTCGGTGCGCGCGCTTGGGTGGCCATGGCCGCCATGACGGCACTGGCCGTGCCGCTGGCCCTGTGGCTGCGCCGCCTTATGCCGCCGGAGTACGCCAACCGCTGAACCTGCCCTGCCCCACACTTCATCCCTGCACCAATGCAAAATCGCCACCGGTGGCATTTCACCGGTGGCGACCGTTTCTTTCCACTGTCGTTTCCGTGTCAGTGCGCCAGCGCCGCCAGCAGCAGCAGGGCAACGATGTTGGTTACCTTGATCATCGGGTTCACCGCCGGCCCGGCGGTGTCCTTGTAGGGGTCGCCCACCGTGTCGCCGGTCACGGAAGCCTTGTGGGCTTCGGAACCTTTCCTGTGGGTTACGCCGTCCTTGTCGGTAAAGCCATCCTCGAAGCTCTTCTTGGCGTTGTCCCAGGCACCGCCGCCAGTGGTCATGGATATGGCCACGAACAGCCCCGTAACGATAACCCCCAGCAACATCGCGCCCAATGCGGCAAAGGCCTGCGACGCTCCGGCGATGAGATACACCACCCAGAACACCACGATGGGCGAGAGCACCGGCAACAGCGAGGGGATGATCATCTCCTTGATGGCCGCGCGCGTCAGCATGTCCACCGCCCGGCCATAGTCGGGCTTTTCCGTTCCCTCCATGATGCCCGGCTTCTCGCGGAACTGGCGGCGCACCTCCTCCACCACCGCGCCACCGGCGCGGCCCACGGAGGTCATCGCCAGCCCGCCGAACAGGAACGGCAGCAAACCGCCGAACAGCAGCCCCGCCACCACGTATGGGTTCGACAGCGAGAAGTCCACCTGCACACCATGCAACAGCGAGCCTTCCGCCGCCGTTTGCGCATAGTGCTTCAGGTCTTCCGTATAGGCGGCAAACAGCACCAGCGCGCCCAGCCCCGCCGAACCGATGGCATAGCCCTTGGTAACCGCCTTGGTGGTGTTGCCCACCGCGTCCAGCGCGTCCGTTGTGTCGCGCACGCCGGATGGCAGATCGGCCATTTCGGCAATGCCGCCGGCATTGTCGGTTACCGGGCCGAAGGCATCCAGCGCCACCACCATGCCGGCCAGCGACAGCATGGTCGTAACCGCGATGGCGATGCCGAACAGCCCGGCCACCTCGTAGGTGAAGATGATGCCGCCGATGATCACCAGCGCCGGCAGCGCGGTGGCCTCCAGCGAGATGGCCAGCCCCTGGATCACGTTGGTGCCATGCCCGGTAACCGACGCCTGGGCAATGGACACCACCGGACGATAGCCGGTGCCGGTGTAGTATTCGGTGATCCAGATGATCGCCGCGGTAACCACGAAACCGGTCAATCCGCTCCAGAACAATGCCTGCGCACCGATCTGCTGACCGCCGGTGGTGGTGAAGGTCGCATCGCCACCCAGCCAGCCCCAGATGATGATGGCCAGCGCCACCACCGAGAACAGGGCCGTGGCGATGAAGCCCTTGTAGAGCGCGCCCATGATGGAATTGTTCGCGCCGAGCTTGACGAAGAAGGTGCCGATGATCGAGGTAACCACGCACGCCGCGGCGATCACCAGCGGCAGCAGCATCATGGTGATGGCCGCCTCTCCGGTAAAATAGATGGACGCCAGCACCATCGTGGCCACCACCGTAACCACGTAGGTCTCGAACAGATCCGCAGCCATGCCGGCGCAGTCGCCAACGTTGTCGCCGACATTGTCGGCAATGGTGGCGGGGTTGCGTGGGTCATCCTCCGGAATGCCGGCCTCCACCTTGCCCACCAGGTCGCCGCCGACATCCGCGCCCTTGGTGAAGATGCCGCCGCCCAGGCGCGCGAAGATGGAAATCAGAGACGCACCGAAGCCCAGCGCCACCAGCGCGTCCACCACCGCGCGGTCGGTGGGCGCATGGCCCAGCCCCCCGGTGAGGAAGGCGAAATAGCCCGCCACGCCCAGCAGCGCCAGCCCGGCCACCAGCATGCCGGTAACCGCGCCGGACTTGAACGCCATGTCCAGCCCGGCACTCAACGAGGTGGCCGCGGCCTGCGCCGTGCGCACATTGGCCCGCACCGAGATCATCATGCCGACGATGCCCGCCAGCCCGGAGAACACCGCGCCGATGGCAAAGCCCAGCGCCGCCAGCCACGACAGGAACACGCCCACCAGCACGAAGATGACCACGCCAACCATGGCAATGGTGGAATATTGCCGCCGCATGTAGGCGTTCGCCCCTTCGCGAATGGCGGCGGCAATTTCCTGCATGCGTGGCGTACCAGCATCGGCTGCCAGCACGCTGCGCACCGTGAAGGCGGCATAGGCAATGGCCAGCAGCGCCGCCAGGATGACCAAAGTCAGGGTAGTAGCCATGCTCTCCCTCCCGTTGCGCCCCTCCCGCACCACCGCGGACAGGTCATGAAAGCATCTTGCAAGACCCCTCAATCTCGTGATGCTTTCACACGCCACGGCAATCTGATGAAATTCCCCTCCCCTGCCGATGAAGAATGCCAGACGAACACCCGGCAAGCAACTGACCGATGTCAAGTTGATGTCAAGTTACGGAAAATTTGCGCAGAGCGGATATCACCCCCGCCGCTCCGCTGCCGCTGCTCCCCCCGCCCGCCGCAGGTTCAGCGCATGCCAGGCCAAGGCCGCCGCAGCCACCGTCAACATCGGGATCAGCGCCAGGTTCACCCCCTGCCAGCCGAACCCGGCCAGCAACTGCCCCGAAACCAGCGAGGTCATCGCCACGGTAAGAAACACCATCAGGTCATTGAAGCCCTGCACCTTGGCCCGTTCTTCGGGACGATGATTTTCCGCCACCATGGTGGTGGCGGCAATGAACGAGAAGTTCCACCCTATGCCCAGCAGCACCAGGCCAAAGCCGAAGTTCTCCATGCGCGTGCCCAGCAGGTTCACCACCCCGGAGACAGCCATCAGCAGAAAACCGATGCCCATGATGCGCGCCGCACCATGCCGGGCAATCAGCGCACCGGTGATGAACGACGGCGCATACATCGCCAGCACATGCCACTGGATCACCCATGAAGACTGATCGACATCGAACCCGCAGCCGATCATCGCCAGCGGCGTGGCCGTCATCAGCATGTTCATCATGCCGTAGGCCAGCATGCCGCCGATGATGGCCGTGATCAGCCCCGGCTGGCGCAACAGCTCGCCCAGAGGCCGTGCCGGCTGCGCCGCCTGTGTTCCCGCCACCGATGGCGCTGCCGGCCTGGGCAGCCGCACCTGCGTGAGCACCAGCAGCGCACCAATGGTGATGAACCCAGCAGCGGCGAAATTGCCGGCGAAGGACACCGGCGCCAGCAGCTCGCGTGTGGAGGAAATGAGCACCGGCCCCAGCAGTGCCCCGGCAATGGCCCCGAACAACACCCAGGAGATGGCCTTGGGCGCAAACGCCGGGCTGGCGACATCTGCCGCGGCGAAACGGTAGTATTGCGCAAAGGCCTGATAGATGCCCTGCAAGAAGGTGGCGACGCAAAACAGCACGAAATCCGCCCGGAACAGTGCGAACACCGCCAGCGCCGCGGCAATGACGCCCATGCCCGCCCCCAGCAGGAATCCAGGCCTGCGCCCCACGCGCTGCATCAGCCACGCCGCCGGCCAGGTGGCCAGCGCCGTGCCGGTTACGTAGGTGGTAATCGGCAGCGTCGCCCATGCCGGCGTGGGCGCCAGCAGGCTGGCGGCAATGGCGGCAGTGGAAAACATGTTGATGCTGGCCAGCGAGAACAGGCCCTGCGCAATGCCCAGCACCGTGGCATTGCGCCGCGCCAGTGCATCATCGATGATGCCCGCGCCAGCTCCCGCATCAGGTGGCAGCCCGCCGGTTTCCACCGGTGCCGGCGCATGGTTCACTTGCGGCTGCACATTCATGTCCGTGGCCTGCCTAGGGTCTGGTCTCAATAAATGAGTGCTTCTCATGGGCATTTTGGCAAAATAGCAGCGGTTTTTCGTTCGCAGGCAATAGTGGAGCTATTGGCAAGAACGAAAAACCGTCTGATATGAAGCCAAAATGCACATGGGGAGT
>JAJRRZ010000136.1 GCA_024279045.1 Alphaproteobacteria bacterium | reverse complement strand
TCACCACCAACCTGCACAAGCGCGTCGATGAGGCCACCTGGCGCGCCTTCGCCCGCCCGGCGAAGAAACTGCGTGTGGGCGATCGTATTCTCTTCGGCCTGTCCGGCGCGGGGTGCTCGGTGGACGAGCTGTGGGGCGAGGGGCTGGGGAAGGGCGAGGGCGGCGAGGTGGGCTTGCGCCTTTCCTCTCCGGGGCAGGAGATTGACGCGGCGCTGGCGCGTGTCGGCGACATGCCGCTTCCACCCTACATCGCCACGCGCCGCCGTCCCGACATCGCCGACAGGCAGGATTATCAGACCATCTTCGCCGAACGCCAGGGAGCGGTGGCCGCGCCCACCGCCGGGCTGCATTTCACCGACGAGCTGCTGGCCCGGCTGGAAGCCAGGGGCGTGCGCCGTGCGCGGGTTACGCTGCATGTCGGCGCGGGCACCTTCCTGCCGGTGAAGACGGAACATGTCTCCGAGCACCGCATGCACGCCGAATGGGGCGAGGTGCCCGAAGACACCGCGCGGCTGCTGAATGCAGCACGCGATTCGGGCGGGCGCATCGTCTGTGTGGGCACCACCACGGTGCGCATCCTGGAAACCGCCGCCGACGAGCAGGGCAGGGTGCGTCCCTTCGCCGGAGAGACGGACATCTTCATCACCCCCGGACACCGCTTCCGTGCGGTGGATGCGATGATAACCAACTTCCACCTGCCGAAGTCCACGCTGTTCATGCTGGTCAGCGCCTTTTCCGGGCTGCAGGTGATGCAGGCGGCCTATGCCCACGCCATTGCCGCGGGCTATCGCTTCTATTCCTATGGCGATGCCTGCCTGCTGTTTCCCGCGGGCAATGCGGTGGAGACCTGCTCGGGGTGAATCGATCGGCGCGACAACCTGTCGCGCGGCACATCACCGGCTTTCCCGATCATTGGCCACAATTCCACAATAGCTGCATAAGCGAGGGGAACGAGGGAATGATTCGTCCTCGTGGCAATGGTGTCTCACCTGCCACAGGGGCGGCAACAATGGACGAAAACAATGGGCGACATGGCCATTCCCCCGCTGAGCAGCCATCACCAGCGCCAGGTTGGCGCCCCCCGGCCAACCCGTGATTTGTGCGGCACGCACGGTGCCGGGTGTCAGCGCATGGGCAACCCGCCACTGCGCCGCGCGTGGCTGCCGGCCATGCTGCGTGGCGCGCGCGGGCGCTGCCCGGCCTGTGGCGGGGGCGCGTTGTTCGGACAGTTGCTGCAAGTGCGCGAGCGCTGTGCCTCGTGCGACGAGGAGCTGTATCACCAACGCGCCGACCGGCTGGCCTGGCCGCTGGCCGCCTTCGTGGCGCTACAGGTGGTAATGCTCGCCATGCTGGCGCTGCATCTGCTTGACCTCCGCCCACCATTGTGGACATGGGCGCTGCCGTGGGTGGCGTTGTTCGCGCTGCTGCTGCGCCCGGTGAAGGGGGCAGTTATCGGCCTGCAATGGGCGCTGCGCCTGCACGGCTTTCAATACGCCGCCATGTGTCGCCCGCGCCGCCCCTGAACCGCCCCGGACAGCCTCGCATGGCTGGTGCTGATCACTCCTTCAGGAAGGTGGCAATGACCTGCGCTGCGTCTTCCGCCGCAAAATCGCGGAAAAAATGCCCGGCATCGAGCACCTCCAGCTTCACTTTGCCGCCATCGGCCAGCGGTTTCATGCGCTCGGCCAGGTCGGGGAAGATCTCGTCCTCGCTGCCGGCGATCACCAGCGCTTTCACCGGCATTTTCTTCAGCAGCGATGGTGTATCGAATACCGCACGAGGCGCATGGTAACTCAGAAAGGCGCGCGCCGTTCCACGGCCCTGCTTGCAATAGACAATGCCGGCCCAGTTCGACGGTTCGTCGCCGCGCCCGGCCTTCAGCAGCGTGTGCGCGGCCTGCAAGGCCGCATCCAGCTTCATGCCGAAGCGTTTCTCGTATTGCACGGCGGCACGCTTCGCGTCATAGGTCATCGGAGCCAGCAGCACCGCTTTCTCCACCGCTGGATCATGCCTGCGCAACAGATACAACGCCACCTGATTGCCACCGCGCGAATGACCGAACAGCCAAATTTTCTTCGCGCCCTTGTTCTTTAGCCAGTCCACCCACGCGGCAATTTCCTCCACTGCGTCATCATGGGTGTGGCGCACGGGTTGGTTGCAGTCGTACATGCCCTTGCGTGCATCGATGCCCAGCGACAGGTTGATGGCCAGGGTGGAAACGTCATGCTCCTTCAGCAGTTTCTGGAGCGTTTGTATCAGTTCCATGCGGTTGTGCGCCAGCGTGCCATGCACCATCAGCAGCACGCCATCGGCCAGTGTCTTGCCTTCGGCCAGCTCCAGGTTGCCTGTCAGCGTCAGGTTTCCTGACCTGATGCGCACTTCCTCGGCCAGCGCCGGACGCACCAGCAATGATGCCGCCAGAACCACCAGCACCAGCAGCAATCCCCGCAGCAAACCGTTTTCTCGCGATGCCGGCATGGTCTTTCCTCCCTCGATATAATTGTTGTGGATTTTCATTGCCGCCATGCCAGGCTCGGGATCCATAAATTTGCACGGCACCCCAAGCCATTTGCGTTGCATATCAGTGCCCTTTTGCCCTTGGAAATACCTACAGGCATTCCCGGCGGACAAAAGAACGCTGATTTTCAAGCTAATGACGCATCTACCATGCCTCTTTATGGGTCCTGAGCCTTCTGTAGCTCACATATGCCATAACATGCCCCATTCTCTGCCAAGGCCTTGGCAGGAGATGGGGTGGTGCATGGCGTCTGAGCCTTGTGGCATAAACCACGTTTCCTGGCATGCCAGCACCACCTCTCTTCATCTTCTCGAACAGTTGAAAGCGGCCATGAAGGACCGCGCAGCAGAAGGAAGAGAGCATGAAGACCCTATCACACCCATCCATCATCGGCATAGACGTCTCACGCGACTGGCTGGATATCCATTGCCTGCCGGATGAACACAACCAACGCCTGCCCAATACCTCCGAGGGGCACGAACAGCTCATCATGCTGGCGCAACAGCGTCATGCGGTGGTGTGCTTCGAAGTGACCGGTGGGCAGGAGTGGAAACTGTGGGCAGCCCTGGAGGCCGCCGGCGTGCAGGCGCGCCAGTTGCCATCGGCGCAGATCAAGGCTTTTGCCGCCAGTTGCGGCATCCGCGCCAAGACCGACCGCATCGATGCCGCGCTAATTGCCCGCTTCATGGCGTTCCGTCCCACGGCAGGACACCGCCTGCCAGCCAGAAACATCCGGCATCTGAAGGCGTTGACCACCAGGCGCCGGCAACTGGTGGAGATGCGCAAGCGGCTGGACACCTCCTCAAATTCCATATCTTGGACGATTGCGTCGTCAAGGATGTTTCTGCGATGCTCATCAACATATTGAGTTAACTACGCTTCTAGAAGCATCTCTGCCGTCGCCAGAAAGCTCCTCGTCTGCGCAAATGTCTTGTGCAAGAAGCAGCAGACATGGCTGGCTCAGCCAGCATGGGAAATACAGTTGAACCGTGAAGCTCAGCATTTCGGCATCAGAGCCAGATAGCCGAAGGCATATATGCCCAGCAGCAGCACCAGCAGCACCGCCAGTGTTGCACCAAAACCGGAGCGCCAGTGCCCCGGCGCGGCGCGCAGGTTGAGGTAGACCAGCAGGATGGTGCGCGCCTTCGCCCAGGTGATGGCCAGCAGCGTCACCGTCCAGACCAGCCCCAGCGTGGCGGCGGAGGTTACCTTGCCGGCCAGCATGGTGCCCACGGTCAGCGCCATCAACAGCGCCCAGGCCAGCAGCAGTTGCCGCGTGGTGGGCAGTTTTCGCAATGCGTCATGTGTCGTCTCGTCGCACATGCGCAATCCTCCCGCATGATTGTTCCATGGCCTCAGCGCAGCAGGTAGGCCACCGGGAACAGGATTACCCAGATCAGGTCCACCATGTGCCAGAAGGCTGCGCCTGTCTCCAGGTTGGCCAGCGAATGCCAGAACGCCACCACCGCCAAGATGACCATGCCCATTACCACGTGCAGCGCATGAAAGCCGGTAAGCAGCCAGTAGAGCGTGAAGAAGGGGTTGGTGTCGATGGTGTGCCCCGCCGCCAGTTCGGTGGAATATTCCACTGCCTTCACACCGAGGAACACCCCACCCAGGGTGATCGCCACGGCCACGTGCAGGCGCATGGCGCGGGTGCGCCCTTCTGCCTCCGCCCGCACGGCCAGCGCGGCGAACAGGCCGGAGGTGATCAGCACCATGGTATTGATGGCCCCGGCCAGCCGGTTGAGCGTGTCCTGCGAGGCACGAAACATCTCCGGCTCGCGCAGCCATGTTATCACGAAGCCGGCGAAGCCGACGCCGAAGATCAGCAGTTCGGAGATGATCAGCAGCCAGATCATCGGGTTGCCGGGAAGCTCCGAAAGTGGTCCCCAGCCGGTGTCCAGTGATGTCTCCTCGGCCCGATCAACGGTTGGCCCCGATGTTGTCATCCCGGTTGCTCCCTCACGTCATCCTCACATCACCAGATGCCGGTAAAGCCGCGGCAATGCCTGCGCCAGCCGCGCGGGGCGCGAGACGATGGCATGGCCATTGCGCCCGAACATGTGGGTGAACCAGTCGCGCGCCTGGGCATCGATGGTAACGCCGAACACCTTCTGCCCCGTGGCGCGGGCCTCGCGCACGGCCATTTTCGTGTCCTCCACGCCAAAACGGCCTTCGTAGTGGTCGAGGTCGTTGGGCTTGCCGTCGGTGATCACCAGCAACAGGCGGTGGTTGTGCGGGCGCTGGTTCAGCACTTGCGCGACATGGCGGATGGCCGCGCCCAGGCGGGTGTAGAAGCCCGGCTTCAGCGCGGCGATGCGGCGATGGATGCGCGGGCCGAACCGCTCGTCGAAGCCTTTGATCGTCTGCACGAATACCCGTTCGTTGCGGGTAGAGGAAAAGGCGAAAATGCCGTGCTCGTCGCCACAGGCATCCAGCCCGGCGGCCAGCGCCAGCAGCGTTTCGCGGGCGATGTCCAGCACTTGCCGGCCATCCACCCAGCTTTCCATGGAGCGCGAGGTATCGAACAGCACCGCCACGGCCAGGTCGCGCGCTGTTTCACGGTGTTGCGCCCAGATATGATCGGAGCCTTCGCCATGGGCGCGCAATTCGCACATGGAGCGCACCGCCGCATCGGTGTCCAGCTCCGTGCCGTCCAGTTGCCGGCGCAGCAACTCGCGGCGCGGGCGCAGGGCCTCGAACTGGCGCTTCACCAGGCGGATGCGCCGGCGCATGGCGGCATCGGGCTGCCAGATATTCTCGCCCGCGGCTTCCTCGGCGGTGGAAGTGAGCACGCGGCAGTGGTCGGGCATGTAGGTGCGCTTGCGATAGTCCCATTCCGGATAGAGGTGCTCGCCGGAGAGGCGCTCGCGATCGACATCTTCCGGGGCCAGGTCGAGGTCGAAGGCAAGTTTCGTCTTCGGGCGCCTGTCGGCATCCACCAGCGAGATCTCGTCTACGTCGTCGCGCGCCTTTCTTGCGTCGTCTTCGCTGGAAGCGTCCACCTGGCGAGCCAGGTTGAGAAATTCGGCAATGGAGATGACTGCCTCGAAACGGTGCAATATCAGCGGATCCTTGCGTTTCGCCTCATCGCCCTTGTGGCGTTTCGCCCGCCATTTGCGGTTGGCGTCTTCCGCCGCGGGTGGTTTGCCACTGCCAGGCTCCTGATCATCCGGGCGTGGCTCGCGTGCCTCCTGTGGTGTGCGGGCAATGGCATCGCCCCACACCGGCACGGGCAGGAAGGGGCGATAGCCACACGGCGCATGCAGGGTGGCAAGATCGGCATCCCGTGCGATGATGGCCGCCAATGCCGGGTTGGCGGCCAATGCATCTTCGTCCGGCAGCGCGTCCGCAACGGCGAGCATGACGCGGATGGCTTCTTCTACCTGCTGTTCCCACATGGGCAGACGGCGCTCGGGGCGGATGGCGTGCGCCGCATGGCACAGGCGACGGTAGCGCGCCTTCAGTCCCGGCGCGATGAACAGCGCCCGGCGCGATACCTGCCAGGCATGGCGCAAGGCGGCGATGTCGGCGCGCAACGCATCGGCATGCGGCTCCGGCAGGGAGCCTTGCGCGGCGGCGGCGAAGGCGGCCAGCCAGTAATACAGATCGCGGTTCAGCTCCGGCGAGGGCAGGGCGTCGATGCGCTCGGGCAGCAGCAGAGTGTCGCCGTCGAAGCGCGCCCTCGGCACGTGGAAGGCGGCATGACCCAGGCGATGTTTCCAGCCCAGCCGGGCGCGGCTTGCCTGCGCGCCATGGCTTTTCAGCTCCACACCGACCTCGCCGCCCAGGGCGCGGAAGAACACCCCCAGCCTCGGTGCGACATCGGCAAAGGCCACTGCCGCCTCCGGAAAACGTGGCAGATCGGTGGGACGACTGATGAATCGGTGCCACAGCTCGCCGACGAATTCCTCCGGTTCGAACAGCTTGCCCAGCGAAAAGCTCATGTGATTACTTTTTTGTCTGTTCGGCTCCGGCCCTCTCCCCCACCCGACCACCCAGATATTGGGTGCAAGGTGGCCGGGTGGGGCAGAGGGCCTTTTTCTTGTCTGTTCGGCTCCATGTCTGTTCGGCCACAGGACATGTTCAGCCGATCAGCGCCTCCACCGCCTCGCGCAAGCCCGCCTTGACGTCCTCGTCATCGCTCAGCGGCTCCACCAGCGCTGCCTGCACCGCTTCGGCCAGATCCATGCCGTCGGCCGCCAGCCGCCCGCAGTGGATCAACAGGCGGGTGGAGGCGCCTTCCTCCAGGTCATGATCCTTCAGCGCGCGCAGTTTGTGGCCCAGCCGCACAAGGGTGGCGGCCACGGCCTCGTCCAGCCCGGCCTCGTGCGCGACGATGGCAGTTTCCACATCCGCCGGTGGATAGTCGAAGTCGATGGCCAGAAAACGCTGACGGGTGGAGGGCTTGAGGTTCTTCAGCACGTTCTGATAGCCGGGGTTGTAAGACACCACGAGCATGAAATCATCCGGTGCCTGCAGTGTCTCGCCGATGCGTTCCAGTGGCAGGATGCGCCTGTCATCGGTCAGTGGATGCAGCACCACGGTAACGTCCTTGCGCGCCTCCACGACTTCATCGAGATAGGCGATGCCGCCGGTGCGCACCGCGCGGGTCAGCGGGCCATCCACCCACACCGTCTCGCCGCCCTTCAGCAGATAGCGCCCCGTCAGATCGGCGGCGGTGAGATCGTCATGGCAGGCCACGGTGTGCAGATCCAGCCCCAGCCGTGCCGCCATGTGCGCCACGAAGCGCGTCTTGCCGCAACCGGTGGGGCCTTTCAGCAGCAGCGGCAGCTTCAGCCGGAAGGCACGTTCGAAAATCTCCACCTCGTTGGCGACGGGGTGATAGAAGGGAATGTCGCGGTGCTGTGCGGTATCGGCAGGGTGAGGGGTGTTCGTCATGGGCGCCTCGTTCCCCTTGGCTGCTGTTGCTGCTGAATCCGTAACATCGCCATGGGTGTGCCAGTTTGATGAAAGTCAGACAGGGCAGGGGGCAACTGCATGCTCCCATGATGCGGAAAGACCCGCCACCGGAAACGGTAGCGGGCCATTGTCGTGGCGATCATGTGGCTGACAGCCTTATTCCGCCGGTTGCCGTGCCGCCGGGGAGATGACCTCGCCTTTGCGTGGCATGAAGACGGCATAGAGATACAGCAGCACGCCAGCCACCAGGATGAAGCCGGAGATCTCGCGCATGACGAAGAACAGGTAAAGCTCGTCCTGCACGTCCATGAAGTTCTCGCCACGCACGCGCTGCAGGTGTGTCTGCACTGCACCGGCGAAGGTCAGCGCAAAGGTCATGAAGGTGATGCCACCGGCCTGCAGCCAGAAGGCCAGCATGTTCAGCACCTGGTTGTATGGCTCGCGGCCCAGCAGCTTGGGCATGGCGTAGGTGATGAACGCCAGGTTCAGCGAGACATAGGCGCCGAAGAAGGCCAGATGGCCGTGCGACATGGTTATCTGCGTGCCGTGGGTGTAGTAGTTGATGGGCGAGAGCGTGTGCAGGAAGCCCCACACACCAGCACCGAAGAAGGCCAGCACCGCGCAGCCCAGCGCCCACAGCAGGGCGGCCTGGTTGGGGTGCTTGCGCTGACCCTTCCAGACCATGGTGAAGACGAACAGCACCATGGCGAAGAAGGGGATGACCTCCATGGCCGAGAACACCGAGCCGATCCACTGCCAGTAGGCGGGCGTGCCTATCCAGTAGTAGTGATGGCCGGTGCCGAGGATGCCGGTGAACAGCGACAGGGCGGCAAGGCCATAGATCCAGCGGTCCACCACCTCGCGGTCGACACCGGTGAGCTTGAGCATCAGGTAGGCCAGCACGGCGGCCATGATCAGCTCCCATACGCCTTCCACCCACAGGTGCACGACCCACCACCAGAAATACTTGTCCAGCGCCAGGTTGTCGGGGTTGTAGAAGGCGAACAGGAAGAACAGCGCCAACCCCCACAGGCCCAGCAGCAGCACGTTGGCAACAGCCGTCTTGCGGCCCTTCAGCACCGTCATGGTAACGTTGTAGAGGAAGATCAGCGCCGCCACGACGATGCCAATCTTCACCCACAGGGGCTGTTCGATGAATTCACGCCCCTGCTTGCCGAACATCCAGTTGCCATGGGCAAAATCGAACGTATAGGTAAGCACCGCACCCAATGTGCCCACCACAAGGATGGCAAGCTGCACGTAGGCCAGTGTGGGGCTTTCGATCTCGCGCTCGGCCTCTTCGGGGATCATATAGTAGGCGATGCCGAAAAAGCCGACGATCAGCCACACGATGAGCGAATTGGTGTGCAGCATGCGCAGCACGTTGAAGGGCAGCAGCTCGGCGAGCAGGTTGGGATCCAGGTAGACCCAGCCAATGATCAGGCCCATGGTTACCTGGACGACGAACAGCGCCATGGCCACCGCGAAATAGGCCAGGGCAATCTTCTGGGATTGATATTTCAGCATGGCGAATCCCTCCCCTCAGCCGGCCAGGTTGGGCGGCCAGTTCTGTGTGTCGATCTTGCTTGTCCATTCGAGGAAATCGACAAGATCGTTGAGTTGCTGGTCGGTCAGGTTGAATTTCGGCATCTGGCGGCGGCCTTCCACACCGGTGGGCATGGCCTTGATCCAGATGATGAGCGCTTCGCGGGCAGCTTTCGGATCGTTGTCGCTGTTTTCCATGTAGCGCTTCCAGACATTGCCCAGCTCCGGCGCGAAGTAGGCTCCTTCGCCAAGGATGGTGTGGCAGTTGATGCAGGCGTTTTCCTCCCACACCAGCTTGCCGCGAGCGACCGATTCCGTCATCGGCGGCGTGGATGTGTTCTTGATGTAGCTGACGCTGTGCGCCGTCAGCCCGATGAACACCAGAAAGAAGAATATCGTGCCGCCGAAGAAGATATTGCGGGCTGCCGATTTGGTTTGCATGGCCAGTCCTCTCCTCTTCCCCGGTTGATCCGCGCGCGGATGCCCAAGAGCAGGGCGCACGGGTTTCCCCACACGACAGGATTTTAGGACTGGAGATTCCGCGCCTGCCTTGACTGGCGTCAATGGCGGCAGAAAAAGTTGACCAGCACGATCAGGATTCAGGCTGGTGGCTGCGCTGCCAATTGCAGACGCGCGCCGAAGCGCCGCTCCGCCCGGGCCAGCTCGGCTGGCGGCAGTCGCAGCAGCAGGGTGGTGCCGTCTTCCGTCTCCTCGCGGGCCAGCACCTCCGCGTGGCGGTAGCACCAGGCCATGTCCGCGCCTTCCGCATGGCGCAGCGTGATTTGCCGCAGGGCCGATTGCGCCGCCAGCCTGTCCGCCACCAAAGCCAGCAGGTCGTCCAGCCCTTCGCCGCTGGTGGCGGAGGTAATCACCACGTCATCACGTCTCGCCGCCAACCGCCGCAGCCGCGCTCGGGTGTCTTCGTCCCACAGGTCGGCCTTGTTCCACACCTCGATGATGGGCCGCTCTTCGTCTATGCCCAGCTCCGCCAGCACCTGCCGCACGTCCGCGGCCTGCGCCTCGGCCTCTGCCACGTCGCGCATGTCGCGCACATGCAGGATCAGATCTGCCTCCACCACCTCTTCCAGCGTGGCGCGAAACGCCGCAATCAGCGCCGTCGGCAAGTCGGAGATGAAGCCCACCGTGTCGGAAAGCACCACCTCGCGCCCCGCCGGCAGTCGGATCAGCCGCATGGTCGGGTCGAGCGTGGCGAACAGCTGATCCTTCGCCAGCACCTCCGCCTGCGTCAGCCGGTTGAACAGGGTGGACTTGCCGGTGTTGGTGTAACCGGCCAGAGCCACCACCGGCCACGGCGTCTTGCGCCGTGTCTTGCGGTGCAGTTCGCGGGTGCGCTTCACCTCCTCGAGCTGGCGGCGCAGCCGGGCGATGCGATCCTTCAGGATGCGCCGGTCGATCTCGATCTGCGTTTCGCCCGGCCCGCCCATGAAGCCCGCGCCACCGCGCTGGCGCTCCAGGTGCGTCCACGAGCGCACCAGCCGCGTGCGCTGATATTCCAGGTGCGCCAGTTCCACCTGCAGGCGTCCCTCCCTGGTGCTGGCGCGGCGTCCGAAGATTTCCAGGATCAGCCCGCTGCGGTCCAGCACCTTGGCATCGAGGGCCTTTTCCAGATTGCGTTGCTGGCCGGGCGAGAGATGGGTGTTGACGATCACCAGTTCCGCATCCGCCTCGCGTACGGCTTCGGCCAGCTCCTCCACCTTGCCGCCGCCAAACAGCGTGGCCGGGTGCACCTTGCGCAGGGCGACGATGGCCGTGCCGCGAATGTCCAGGTCGATGGCCTGGGCCAGCGATACCACCTCTTCAAGTTGCCGCTGGGGCGCGCGCGGCAGGGCGGGCGCATCAGCGCCGGTGCCGATCATTGCCCTGGCACCGTTCCGCTCTGTCCGCTCCGCCCGTGCCGGTGCTGCGTCGCCGCGCATGTCCGCGTGCACCACGAAGGCGCGCGTTGGGCGTTGTTCTTCCACCTGGAAGCGGATCTCGTTGTTCGCTGCCTGCTTGCGGCGGCGGGATTTTCTGCTCATGCGCTACTCTGGCCGGCTTGCCGGCATGCGGGGTTCAGGTTCAGGCATCATCACCTTCCTCGTGCAGGGATATGGGCATTTGCGGCATCACCGTGGAGATGGCGTGCTTGTAGACCAGTTGCCCCTGCCCATCACGCTTCAGCAACACGCAGAAATTGTCGAACCAGGTGATGATGCCCTGCAGCTTCACCCCATTCACCAGGAAGATCGTAACCGGCACCTTGTTCTTGCGAATGTGGTTGAGGAAGGTGTCCTGCAGGTTGCCCTGCCTGTCCTGCGGCATGATTCAGCTCTCCCCGCGATTGTTGTTGTTATGTATCACCGCACGCGGCGCGCGGCATGAGCACGCGCTCACACATCGGCGCGGGTATTGTGCGACGCCACGCAACGCTTGGCAAGACATCACTATTCCTGCCCGCGGGAGAAGTCGATCGGCGCCATTGGCGCAGTGAGCGTGGTGCTCTCGTCAAACGGCCAGTCGCGCAAAATCACGCGTCCATTCTCCAGCCGGGCATTGCCCGCCGCCACCTCCCACAGCGCCGCCGGGTAGATGGCATGCTCCGCCCGCAGCACCCGTTGCGCCAGCGTCTCTTCCGTATCATCCGCCAGCACTGGCACGGCCCCCTGGATGATGATCGGCCCGCCGTCCAGCTCCGCGGTAACGAAATGCACCGTCGCGCCATGGATGCGCACGCCTGCTTCCAGCACCCGGCGGTGGGTGTGCAGCCCTTTGAACAGCGGCAGCAGCGAGGGATGGATGTTCAGCATCCGTCCTTCCCAGCGTTGCACGAATTCCGCCGTCATGATGCGCATGAAGCCGGCGCAGGCCACCAGCTCCGCCTGCATCACCAGCAAGGTTTCGTGCAGCATTTCCTCGAAAGCCTCGCGGCTGTCGAACTCGCGATGATCGATCACCGCCGTGGCGATGCCCTGCTGTCGGGCGTAATCCAGCCCCGCCGCATCCGGCACGTTGGATATGACGGCAACGATCTCGTAGGGGCAGCCTGGCTGCGCCTGCGCCTCCACGAGTGCGCGCATGTTCGAGCCGCGACCGGAGATCAGCGCCGCCACCTTTTTTCCGTGTTCCTGCCGGCCAGCCGTGCCGCTCATGCGCCGCAACTCCCCAACGTTCCGTCAAGCACCACCGGGTCGCCGCCGTCCGCGCGCGGGATTAGCTCGCCCAGCAGGAATGGCCTTTCGCCCTCGTTGACCATCATCAGCATGAATTCGTCGGCAAATGCACGCGACACCACCGCCACCATGCCTGCCCCGCAGTTGAAGGTGCGCAGCATCTCGTCATCGGCGATATCGCCCGCCGTGCGCAACCAGTCGAACACCGGCAGGAAGGGCAGGGCGGAGAGGTTGACCCGCGCCGCCAGATGATCGGGCAGCACGCGTGGCAGATTCTCCGGCAGGCCGCCGCCGGTGACATGAGCCAGCGCCTTCAGCCCCTGTGGCGCGTCCGCATGGCGCAGCGCCGCCAACAGCGGCTGCACGTAGATGCGCGTCGGCTCCAGCAGCGCATCGGCCAGTGTGCGGCTCTCGTCGAACGGCGCGGGCGCATCCCAGGCAAGGCCCGCCACCTGTGCCGCCTTGCGGATCAGCGAATAGCCGTTGGAGTGTGGGCCGGAGGATGCCAGTCCGATGATGATATCGCCCGCCTGCATCATCTCCGTGCGTGGCAACAGCTCCGTGCGCCGCACCGCACCGACGGCAAAGCCCGCCAGGTCGTAATGATCATCGGCATACATGCCGGGCATTTCCGCCGTCTCGCCACCGATCAGCGCGCAGCCGGCCCGCAGGCAGCCCTCGGCGATGCCCTTCACCACCGCCGTGGCGTCCTCCACCGACAGCCTGCCGGTGGCGAAATAGTCCAGGAAGAACAAGGGCTCCGCACCTTGCACGATCAGGTCGTTCACGCACATTGCCACCAAGTCGATGCCAATGGTGTCGTGCCGTCCGGTGTCGATGGCCAGCAGCAGCTTGGTGCCGACGCCATCGGTTGCGCCCACCAGCAGCGCATCACCGCCGAATCCCGCCTGCCGCGGGTCGAACAGCCCACCGAAGCCGCCCAGATCGCCCACCACGCCGGGCCGCGCCGTGGCCGCCGCCAGCGGCTTGATGGCGCGCACCAGCGCGTTGCCGGCGTCGATATCCACGCCCGCCATGGCATAGGTCAGGCCGCCCGTCTTGTTGCCGCCTTCCTTCTCCGGCTTGTTGCTCATGTGTATTTGTCCCGGTTGCACGTGGTTGCCGCGGGCTGGGTCAGGGTAATCGCATTCGGCATCAATGACCGCTACATGTGTGTAGCAATACCTCCATTTCGCGTCATGCCCGGGCTAGGCTCAGGCTCCATAAAGAGGCATGCCAGATGTGGCGTTCAGGCAAAATATCAGCGCTTTTGCGCCCGCAGGTAATACCTGAAGGTATTTCCAAGGGGGCAAGGGCGCTGAGATGAAGCATGAACGCCACAGATGGCGTGAAAATTTATGGAGCCTGAGCCTAGACCCGGGCATCCAGGGTGGCAGACACCCGAACCCACCGCTCTGGATTGCCGGGTCGGGCCCGGCAATGACGAACAGGGAGAGCATTTTGTCAAGCCGCCCATCGCCAATGTCCCAAATGCGATTGCCCTGCGGACGGGGTATCATCCGCTTGCCCGCAGCATTCGGAACATGTATTGAAACAGCCCACGCGCGCATGCAAGAAAAAGCACCGCGTTGCGCACAGGGGCCAGCCAGGTTGGTCACCATGCGGGGGCAAATGCAGGCATGACAGCATCTTTCCATATCCGGCGCATTTCTTTCGCCATTGTTGCGGTGCTACTGCTGATGGCAGCGCTGTTGCCGTCCATGTTCGGCGTGGTGCCAGCGCGGGCGGAGCTGGACAAGCTGTTCGCCGTGGACGCCATCTCCGTGGACGAAACCGCCGCGGATGCCACGCAGGCCAAGATGAAGGCCATCGTCAAGGCGCAGCGCCAGGCTTTCCTGACGCTGGTGCGCCGCCTTGGTGGCGAGGCGGCGGCAACGCGTCTGGCGAAACTTTCCGACCGGGATATCGGCAGGCTGCTGTCTTCACTGTCCATTGCCGACGAACAGACCGGGCCGACGCGCTACATCGCGAAGATAACCATCCGCTTCAACCCGGCGAAGATGATCCACCTGCTGCGCCGCAAGGGTGTGGCCTTCACCACCCGTCAGGCACCGCCGGTGCTCATCGTGCCGGTGTGGCAGGGCGAGGACGGCCAGCCATTGTTATGGGAGGACAATCCATGGCTGAAGGCATGGCGCAAGCTGGCCGATGAACACGCTCTGGTGCCGGTGGTGATCCCCGCAGGCGATGACGTGGATCGCAACACGCTCGATGCCATGCAGGCCATGGAGAGCGACAGGGCCGCCCTGCAGGCGCTGCAGATGCGTTACGGTGCGGAACATGTGCTGGTTGCCATCGCCCGCCCGGTGGACGGCAACACCGTGCAGGCCGCCATGGTGGGGCGCTCGCCCGGCGGCAAGGTGCTGTTCGACAAGACCTACCAGGTGGAACAGGGCGGGCTGGATGCCGCCGCCGAGCATGCCGTGCGCCGCTTCATGGAAGTGATGAACCTGAAGTGGCGCAACAAGATGCTGAAGGCCGCGCGCGAACGCGCTGCCGCCCGCGCCGCCGCCCGGCGGGCCGCCGCCAATGCCCGGCGCATCACGGTGATCGTGCCATTTTCCGGTCTGCGCCAGTGGCAGGCCCTGCGCGCCCGGCTGACCACCACGCCTGGCATCGGCTCGGTGGACGTGCGTCAGCTTTCCGGCACCCATGCCGTGGTGCAGTTGGGCACCTCGCTGTCAGCGGAGCAACTGCGCGCCGCTCTGGCCAATGCCGGCCTGCTGTTGCAGCGCAGTGGCGGACAATGGTATGTGCGGGGCTACTGAGGCCGGGGGCTTTCAGTCATCGCAGCCACGCCCGATGCCATTCGGTGCGCCAACCGGACCCGCCAGCATGACCCTGCCGCTGAATCTGCCCAACATCATCACCATCGCCCGCATCCTGCTGGTGCCGCTGGCCGTGTGGCTGGTCATCACCCAGCAGATGTGGCTGGCGCTGGCGGTATTCATTGCCGCCGGCATCTCCGACGCCGTGGACGGCTGGCTGGCCAAGCGCTTCGACATGAAGACCGAGCTCGGCGCCCACCTTGATCCATTGGCCGACAAGCTGTTGCTCATCGCCCTGTTCGTTACCTTGGCGGTCATGCAGAAGGTGCCTGCCTGGCTGGCCATTCTGGTGGTCAGCCGCGATGTGCTCATTGTCGGTGGCGTGGTAATGGCCTGGCTCATGGGCCGGCCCATGGCCATGCATCCGCGACCTGTTTCCAAGGTCAACACCGCCGCGCAAATCATCTTTGTCGGCCTTGTGCTGCTGGCGCTGGCCATGGGCTGGAGCGAAGACTGGATATACTGGCTCGGCGCTCCGGCGGTGGGGGTGTTGACGGCGGCCTCCGGCGCACAATATCTGCACGACTGGATGCGCCACATGGCCGAGAACAACGGCAACAGCCGTGGCCATGAGCATGACGGGGGGCAGGCCTCATGAGCGATGCACACCACATGCCACCGGCTTCACATGCCGCGCGGCAAGTCACATCACCTGAAGATACACCCATGCTGCCCGCCGACATCTCCCGCCGCGCGCAGATCGGCTTCTGGCTGGGGTTGCTGGCGTTGCTGATCTTCGGCATGTGGCTGCTGGGCGAGATCATGACTCCCTTCATTGCCGGCATGGTGCTGGCCTATTTTCTCGACCCGGCAGCGGACGCGCTGGAGCGCATCGGCTTGCCGCGCGCGGCGGCCACCACCATCATCCTGTTGCTGTGCCTGCTGGCATTCATTGCCATTTTCCTGCTGGTCGCGCCGCTGCTGGCCGAGCAGGCACGTCTGCTGACGGAAAATCTGCCGGAAGCGCTGAAAAAGCTGGCCCTGCTGATCGATCAATGGATGCCCCAGCAACTGAAGGACGCCCTGCGCCGCACCACCGCGCAGGAAAATCTCGACATGGGTCAACTGGCCGGCAAGGCGGCTGGCTGGCTGGGGGATGTGCTGAAATCGCTGCTGTCGGGTACCGCTGCGGTGTTCAATTTCCTGTCGCTGCTGATCATCACGCCCATCGTGCTGTTCTACATGCTCAACGACTGGGACAGGATGGTTGCAAGGCTCGACAGCTGGCTGCCGCGTGATCATGCCAACGAGGTGCGCGCCATTGCCCGCGACATCGACACCGCCATGGCCGGGTTCATTCGCGGGCAGGGTACCGTGGCGCTCATTCAGGGCAGTTTCTATGCCATCTCGCTGATGGCGGTGGGGTTGCATTTCGGCCTGCTCATAGGCCTGATGGCCGGTTTCATGAGCTTTATTCCTTATGTCGGGGCCACACTGGGAGGAGTGCTGGCCATCGGCATGGCGCTGGTGCAGTTCTGGCCGGACTGGACGATGGTGCTGGCCGTGGTTGCCATTTTCGCGCTCGGCCAGTTTGTCGAGGGTAATTTCCTCACGCCAAAACTGGTGGGCGACAGTGTTGGCCTGCATCCGGTGTGGATGATGTTCGCGCTGATGGCCTTCGGCTATCTGTTCGGTTTCACCGGTCTGCTGTTGGCGGTGCCGGTGGCGGCGGCCATCCGGGTGGTTATCGCCCATGGCCTGAAGGTCTATCTGGGCAGTGCGCTGTATCTGGGCAATGGCGCAGGCAATCACACGGGGGCCACTGCCGCCGAATCCGGACAGACCGCTGAAAAAGACAAAAATGACGAAACATCCTGAAGCTCATGGCTGATTCCGGCACAACAAACACGTCCAGGCCAAGGCAACTGGCGCTGGATTTGCCGTTGCAGCCCGGCATGGGCCGGGAGGATTTTCTGCCTGCACCGGCCAATGAACAGGCACTGGCCGCCATCTCCACCTGGCCATCTGGCGCGGCTGGCGAATCGCATGCCCTGGCCATTGTTGGCCCTGCTGGCAGCGGCAAGACTCATCTGGCCGAAATCTGGCGGCTGGCGCACGATGCCCTGCGCGCCAGGGTGGCGGATCTGGCGGTGGAGAACGTGCCGCATCTGCTGGCGCGCGGCGCGCTGGTGCTCGAAGACCTGCCCGGCCCGCCGGCGTGCAGCGGTGCGGGGTCGGGGCCGAAGCAGAAGGGCGGCATGGGAACGGCTGTCCCGCCGGAATGGGAGGTCGCTCTTTTCCACCTGCTCAACCTGGCGCGGCAGGAAGGTGGGCACGTGCTCATCACCAGCCGCGCCGCACCACCCACGTGGCAGGTGGCTCTGCCCGATCTCGGGAGCCGCCTGGCCGCGGTGCCGGTGGCGCGTCTGCATGAACCGGACGACGAACTGTTGCGCGCGGTGTTGGTGAAGCTGTTCACCGACCGTCAGTTGCGTGTGCCGGAGGAAGTGATCTCCTTTTTGCTGATGCGCATGGAACGCTCACTGGATGCCGCGCAGCGCGTTGTTGCCGCGCTGGATGCCGCCGCGCTGGCCGAACGGCGCAACATTACCCGCCATCTGGCCGCGCGCGTACTGGCCGAACTGCCCGGCTGATGGCAACTCTGGCAAGCCGGAGCATTGTCGTCATGCGCCATGGGCAGCGCTGCATGCCCGGCATGTCGGGACTGTCTGCCAATGCCCTGTCCGGACGGCGGGTTTCCGATCAATGGATAATGCATGGGAGCCTTGTTTTCCGTTGTCCTGTTTTCTGCCGTATTGTCTTGACCATATATAAGGCAACGTTCATATAGGGGGCATGAATACGGACATGGAACAACAGACACACTTCTTCCACGCGTTGTCCAACGACATTCGGCTGCGCATCGTGCTTCTGCTGGCGCAGGAGCCGCAGTTGTCGGTGTGCCAGTTGGTGCGCATCCTCGACCTGCCGCAGCCGAAGGTGTCGCGCCATCTTGCCGTACTGCGTGATGCCGGGCTGGTATCCATCGACCGCAAGGCGCAATGGATCTGTTACCGGCTGGGCGAGATGCTGGCGCCGTGGCAGCGCAAGGTGGTTGAGGCAGTGCGCGAGAGTCTGGATGATTCGACGCAATACGAGGAAGACCGGCGCCGTCTGGCGGAGGTGCATCGCCTGATGCGCGAACGCAACCATCCGTGCGCCCCCGCCGGGCGCGATCCGGAACTGGAGGAGGCCGCAGCATGACCGCACAAAGTCTGACCATGACCATTGCCGGAGGCTTCGTGCTTTTGAGCCTGATTCTGGCGCATGTCTTCGGACAGGTGGATCTGAGCCAGCCGAGCTGGCTGTGGTTCACGCTGTTTGTCGGGGCCAACCTGTTCCAGGCCGGGCTGACCGGATTCTGCCCGCTGACGAAAATGCTCAAGAAGCTGGGCTTTGCCTGATACCGGCCCGGAATGTGATGATGTGTGATGATGAATGCCAGCATGCCCGCGTCGGATTGATCCGGCGCGGGCTTTTCATGCGCAGGCGCCAGACAGGGCCTTGCCCTGCACAGGCATGAAATGCCATACTTCCTTGCAGCACGAGGACAGGGGAGACAACCATGGCGGCGGCCACTTCCTTCGAGGCGCTGTTCAACGGGCGCTTGAAGGGCTTGCTCGACTGGCAGCGGTTCGAGGCCCTGATGGGGCTTCTGCGCGCCCATCCGCACGGGTGGTTCGTGCGCGACTTCTCCTCTTCCACCATTCCCGATGCCCCCTTGCCGCCGGAAGAATTTCTGGCATTCCTCGACGAGGCGGAAGCTTTTCTGCGCAAGCGGCACCGTGAGGATTACTGCGGCTTCGCCTATCTGGACGAT
>JAJRRZ010000135.1 GCA_024279045.1 Alphaproteobacteria bacterium | reverse complement strand
TTCACGGCATGTGCAATTCTACATCATGACGGAATTGGAGTTCACACCCACTGCACAGCCGGATTGGCACATGGTTTTCCGCCTGCATCACCGCTCCGGCATCTATGGCCTCATCAGCCCGCAGCGCACCGGCTCGAACTATCTCGGCATTGGCCTGCGCAAGGATTTCTGATCCCCGCGCGCCTGCTGCACGGCTTTCAAACCCCAGCCCCCCGGTGCTCAGCCCTCGATGCGCCCGAAGTCGGCGATCAGGCGCGCCACCTCGCCAATGCCGGCCAGCAACTTCAGGCGATTTTCGCGCAAGGTGGGGTCTTCGGCGTTCACCGTTACCTTGTCGAAGAAGGCATCCACCGGCCCGCGCAGCCTGGCCAGCGCCGCCAGCGCGGCCTCGTAGTCTTCCTCCTTGATGGCCTTGCTCACCTTGGCGCGGGCGCGGGTGATGGCGGAGGACAGCTCCTTTTCTTCCACGGCGATGAGCATGTGCTGGTTGGGTGCGCCGGAGAAGGTGCGCCTGTCCTTCTTCTCCTCGATCTTCAGGATGTTCAGGGCGCGCTTGATGCCGGCCAGCAGATTGGCGCCTTCTTCCGTGCGCAGGAAGCTTTCCAGCGCCTGCAGCCGCAGCAGGATCAGCAGCAGGTCGTCCTGCTCGCCGGCGGCATAGACGGCATCCACCAGATCGTGGCGATATCCTTCATCACGCAGGAATACCTTCAGCCGTTCGCGGATGAAGGACAGCAGATCGGCAGTGATGGCGCCGGCCTCTTCCTCGTCGCCGTCGAAAGCAGGCGAAAGGCGCACCTGCTGCTCGATGAAGGCAGCCAGCGGCAAGCGGATGCCATTGGCCAGGATGATGCGGATCAGCCCCAGCGCAGCGCGGCGCAGGGCAAACGGGTCGCGCGAGCCGGTGGGCTTCTCCCCGGCGGCCCAGAACCCGGCCAGCGTATCGATGCGATCAGCCAGCGCCACCGCCACGCTCACCGGTGCGCCAGGCACGGAATCGCCCGCCCCGCGCGGGCGGTAATGGTCGGCAATGGCCTGGGCGATGTGCTCCGGCACGCAGGATTTCTTCGCGTAATGGAAGCCCATGATGCCCTGCAGCTCCGGAAACTCGCCGACCATCTCGGTTACCAGGTCGGCCTTGGCCAGTTGCGCGGCCAGTGCGGCTTCCTCTTCGTCGGCATCGACAAACGGCGCAATGTCGCGCGCCAGTTGCTGAAGCCGCCGCACGCGATCGCCTTGGCTGCCGAGTTTGGCATGAAAGGTGATCTCGTCCAGCTCCGCCACGCGCTCGGTCAGCGGCGTGGCAAGATCCTGCTCCCAGAAGAAGCGCGCATCCGACAACCGCGCGGCAATGACACGGTTGTTGCCGGCGATGATGGCCTGGCCGTCGTCGGGAGCCTCGATGTTGGCCACCAGCAGGTAGCGGTTGGCCAGCTTGCCGCCGTCCTTTTCCGGGTGGCGCAGGGCAAAGCATTTCTGGTGGGCACGGATGGTGGTGATGATCACCTCCTCCGGCACGTCGAGGAAGCCTTCGTCGAAACTGCCCATCAGCACCACCGGCCATTCGGTCAGTCCGGCGGTTTCGCGCAGCAGGGCCTCGTCTTCCACCAGCTCCAGCCCGGCCTCCCTGGCCAGCGCGCGGGCGCGGGCCTCGATGATGGAGACGCGCTCGCCATGGCGCAGGATAACGTGATGCTCGCGCAGCTTCTGTTCATAGTCGGCAAAGTTCTTCACCGTGAACGGCTGCGGGGCCATGAAGCGATGTCCGCACGTTTCATTGCCACTGGCGATGCCCTCGATGTCGAACGGCACCACCGAGCCGTTGAACAGGCAGATGATGGAATGCAGCGGGCGCACCCATCTCAGCCGGCGCTTGCCCCAGCGCATGGCCTTCGGCCAGGGAAACTTGCGAATCACCTCCGGCACAAGCTCGGCAATGACCTCCTGCGCCGCCCGCCCCGGTTTGTCGATGCGCGCCACGTAATAGGGGCCTTTCTTCGGATCATCGACAATATCGCAGTCTTCCAGCTTCAGACCCGTGGCGCGCAGGAAACCCTGAATGGCCTTCTCCGGCGCATCGACGCGCGGCCCGCGGCGTTCTTCCACCACATCAGGCGTGTTCAGCGGCACATCGCGCACCAGCAACGCCAGGCGCCGCGGTCCGGCAAAGGCCTCTGCCTCGCCAATGTCCAGCCCGGCCTCCTTCAGTCCGGTGGTGATCAGGCGGGCCAGATCGTCCGCCGCGCGCACCTGCATGCGGGCGGGGATTTCCTCGGAGAACAGCTCCAGCAGCAGCTCGGGCATGAGTGAAGTTCCCTGTGTCGGATGTCGCCGCACAGGTTCAGCCTTTTTGCCCCGCTGTCAAGCACCGCAATGCCGCCGGGCAGCTGATCTTACAGGTCGCGATGGCTCTGGTCGCAGATCGGCGGTGTCTTCGTGTGCTTGCAGCCGCAGAACAGCACCGTGCCGTCTTCCTGCGCGGTCCATTCCAGCGGCTCGCAGCCAGTGCCTTCATGGGAGCCATCACAGAACGGCTGCTCCTTCGAACGCCCGCAGGCGCACCACCAGTAGGTCTCGCCCTTCTTCACCTTCACCGGAAAGGCGCGCTTCGCGGCAATCACCGGATCGCACTTCGACATGGGGCATCACTCCCTGCTGTTGTTCAGGCATCCTGCTGCCGGGCCATGTCACCGCCCGCGGCGGTGCTGGCCCAAGCTTCGCAGCAGCCTTGTGCCATCTTGCGCACGCGCAGGATATAGGCCTGCCGCTGGGTGGGAGAGATGACACCGCGCGCATCGAGCAGGTTGAACACGTGCGAGGCGGCGATGCACTGATCATATGCCGGCTGCGCCAGCAGGTGCGGGCCATTGTCCTGCCGCCCCTCTCGTAGCAGGCGCAGGCACTCGGCCTCCGCGTCGTCGAAATGGCGCAGCAGCATGTCGGTGTCGGCATATTCGAAATTGTAGCGCGAATACTCCTGCTCCGCCTGCAGGAACACATCGCCGTAGGTAACCTTGTCCTTGCCTTCAAGCCCGTTGAAGTTCAGCTCGAAGACATTGTCCACGCCTTGCACATACATGGCCAGGCGCTCCAACCCGTAGGTCAGCTCGCCGGAGACGGGGTCGCAATCCATGCCGCCGACCTGCTGGAAATAGGTGAACTGGCTCACCTCCATGCCGTCGCACCAGACCTCCCAGCCCAGCCCCCAGGCGCCCAGCGTGGGGCTTTCCCAGTCGTCTTCCACGAAGCGGATGTCGTGCAGGTGCATGTCGATGCCAATGGCTCTGAGCGAGCCGAGATACAGCTCCTGGATGTTGTCCGGGCTGGGCTTGAGGATCACCTGATACTGGTAATAGTGCTGCAGGCGGTTGGGATTTTCGCCATAGCGACCGTCGGTGGGGCGGCGGCACGGCTGCACATAGGCCGCCCGCCACGGCAGCGGGCCGATGGCGCGCAGCGTGGTGGCCGGGTGAAAGGTGCCCGCGCCCACCTCCTTGTCATAGGGCTGGAGAATCACGCAGCCCTGCGCGGCCCAGTAGTCATGCAGGGTCAGGATGAGATCCTGAAACGAGCGCTTCGGGTCGCGCTGGCGCGGCGCGGCGCTGGCAGGGGCGTGATTGTCGGCAGCATTGCTGCTGGCGCTGGTCATGGCTGCGTTCCATCCTTGTCGTTGCGGCTGTTCTTCGGGCGATAGACGCCGTCGGCGTCGCGCTCCAGTTCGATGGTTCGTGCATCGGTGTTGTCGCGACCATCACTGCCGTGCTGTCCGGTATCACCGGCGCGGGGCGCTGGCGGACGCGGGCTGGAGCCGCGCAACCATTTCCACGCCAGAATGGCGGCCAGCGCCATGAGCAGAATGCCGAACAGCTTGCCGGTCATGTCGCGGTATCTCCATTTGCCGCCCACGGAAAGGGTGCCCGGTGGCGCAGGATGCGTTCAGTCTCTTCGGTAAAGGCATTGCCGCTTTCATGCAAGACAAGGCCGGGCAGTAGCCGCGCCGGTGTCTTCACGCCACGCCGCCCCTGCACGATGACGCGGTTGGCCGCCTGCCCGGCGCGCGGCCACAACGGGGCGATGGCGATGCCACCCACATGGGCTGCCTGCATGGCGCTCAACAAATCCGGCAGGGCCGTGGCGGGCAGGATGAGCGAAACCGTGCCCTTCGGGCGCACCATGCGGGTCAGCGTGCGCACCCATTCGATCAGGGGAGCATCGGCCACATGCGCGGCGGCCTTGCCGGCATCGGGTGAGGGCCGCGTCGCACTGGCTGCATGAAATGGCGGATTGGCGAAGGCATGATCAAACGTGCCGGGGCGCAATTCCCCCGGCTGGCCGGGGCCATCGGCCTTGCCTGCGCGCAGGGCATTGCCCTCGATGATGTGCAGTCGCTCGCCAAGATGGTTGCGCGCGGCATTGGCGCGGGCCAGTGTGGCATAGTCAGGGTTGATTTCCACGCCGGTAATGTGCACCTGCGCCACGCGCGCCAGCAGGCACAGTGCCGCCACGCCTGGCCCGCTGCCTGCCTCGAACACCCGCTCGCCAGCACGGACCGGCATGGCTGCGGCCAGCAACACGGAATCGATACCCGCGCGAAACCCCTTCCGCGGCTGCCACAGGTGCAGGCGACCATCGAAAAAGGCGTCGATGGTCAGCTCCATGCCGATGTCAGGTGATTTGACCGATGCAAAATCCATGACTGCCCGATTGTGCCAGCATTTCCTCGTGATGGTCGTCAACAATGTCATGACCAACATGTTCAGGCAGAGGGGAGCGATGCAACCGAAAAGTTTCGCCATCATGCTGGCCTGTGGCTTGCTCACTTCCACAATTTCAGCCACACGGGCGGAGGAGCTGCCACCAGAGCCTGTGCGCCAGATCGTGCAGGAGCGCTGCGCCCTGTGCCACGGCGTACAGGGGGAGGCTTCTTCTCAGATCTATCCGCGGCTGGCTGCGCAGAACCGACAATATCTGGAAAAGCAGTTGAGGAACTTCCGCGAGGGCCTGCGCAAGAGCGATATCATGAACGAGCAGGCCAGGGATCTGACCGATGAGCAGATCACCGCGCTGGCGGCGTGGTATTCCTCCCGTCCGGCCCTGACGCATCGCCTGACGCGTAGCCGCAAGCGACTGGCGGTGGTCGGGCGCTATCTCTATCACTATGGCAACAAGTGGGCGGAGATCCCGGCCTGCAGCGAGTGCCACGGCGAGAAGGGCGCAGGCAACGAAACCCTGCCACGACTGGCCGGGCAGCATCGCCGTTACGTGTTGACGCAGTTGCAGAACTTTCACCAGCGCAAGCGCACCAACGACAATGCCATCATGCACTTCATCGCCAGCAAGCTGACGCCGATGGAGATGGAAGCGCTGGCCACCTATGCCTCCGCCCTTGGCGAGAAGGAAGACCCCGGCGCGCCCTGTTACGAATGAACGGCGAGGCGCATCGACTCACATCACACAGGCAGTGCATGCCGAAGCCGCGCCGAAACAATGCCGTTGGCAGGCCACGTTGTGGATTCAGCGCAAGTCAGTCCAGGTCTCCCGCCAGCGAGGCGCGGACGTTTTCGGGCACTTCCACCTCGTGGTCGTATTGCGGATGCGCCACGCCCACCTTGACGGGTGCGCCTTTCTTCACGTCAGCGATCATCTCCGGGGTCAGCTCAAAGCGCAGATAGTGCACCGAGGAAGTCTTGTCCGGCGTGGAGCGGTCAAGATCCTCGTTGGCAATGGCGAATACCGGCTCGTGATCGCCCACCTGCACGTAGATGCGATCTTCCGCGCCCACCAGCTTTTTCAGCCATTCCAGGCGCACCTTCGGGTCTTCCCACTCGAACATGAAGGTGGCTTTCCAGTTGCTGCCATCGGGGATGAGCGGGTTGTAGACTTCCAGCTCCTCGTTGATCTCCTCGGCCTTGAAGATGCGCTCCGCGCGCAGCATCTCCTGAACCTGATACTGCATGGTCAGCGCATCCTCGAAATGGATGGTGGCATTCGGCCCCACCTTGACGATGCGGTTCTTCTTGTGCGCCATCGCCTTCTTGCGAAATTCCGGGCGGACGCGGTCGTACTCCTCCAGCGACATCAGATCATCGCGGCTGAGCTTGCCCTTCTTTACTTCAATGGTGCCGGTCATTGTGTCGTCCTCCACTTGTGT
>JAJRRZ010000134.1 GCA_024279045.1 Alphaproteobacteria bacterium | reverse complement strand
GGCGCATCCAGCCGGATGTTGGCGGCCAGCTCGCGCTCCCAGCGGTCGCCATTGGCCAGCAGCTTTTCCTTTGTATAGAACAGTTCCTCGCGCGTCTCCGTGGCGAACTCGAAATTCGGCCCCTCGACAATGGCATCCACCGGGCACGCCTCCTGGCAGAAGCCGCAATAGATGCACTTCGTCATGTCGATGTCATAGCGCGTGGTGCGCCGCGAGCCGTCCTCGCGCCTGGGCCCGGCCTCGATGTGAATGGCCTGCGCCGGGCACGCCGCCTCGCATAGCTTGCAGGCAATGCAGCGCTCCTCGCCGTTGGGATAGCGCCTGAGCGCATGCTCGCCCCGGAAACGCGGCGAGATGTAACCCTTCTCGAACGGATAGTCGATGGTCGCCTTCGGCGCAAAGAAGTAGCGCATCGACAGCGCCACCGCACCGACGAACTCCTTCAGGAACAGCGACTCGATCTTCTGCCACACGCCCATGATCAGTTGCCCGTTGTCATCCGTTCATCTCAGCCACCAAAGGCATCCCGCAACACCACATGCTGCACCACGCCGAACGCGCCGCCCATCATGCCACCAGGCACGTTCCCCACGTCATGCGGCCCACGCACCAGTTCCAGCAGCTCGTTCATCACTCATCCTCTCGGACACTCCCCCTCTCGCCACGCTGCCCCCGATCACGGCGCCAGGTCGAACGCCACCAGAACGCCCGCCACTGCCGCGACGTAGAACAGCGAGATGGGCAGAAACACCTTCCACCCCAGCCGCATCAGCTGGTCGAAGCGGTAACGCGGCACGAAGGCCTTCACCAGCGCGAACATGAAGAACACGAACAACGCCTTCAGCGCAAACCACGCCACCCCCGGTATCCAGTTGAACGGCGCAATGTCGATGGGCGGCAGCCAGCCACCAAGGAACAGGATGGTCATCATCGCGCACATCAGGGTGATGGCCACGTATTCGCCCAGCATGAACAGCAGATACGGCGTGGAGGAATATTCCACCATGTGTCCGGCCACCAGCTCCGATTCCGCCTCGATCAGGTCGAACGGCGGACGCTGCGTCTCCGCCAGCGCCGAGACGAAGAAGATGATGAACATCGGAAACAGCGGCAGCCAGTACCAGTCCAGGAACGAGTTCGGCAGCCCCAGCGCCGTGCCCAGCCCCGTGCCCTGCGCCAGCACGATCTGCGTGAGATTCAGCGAGCCCGCCACCAGCAGCACGGTGATGATGACGAAGCCGATGGACACTTCGTAGGAAATCATCTGCGCCGACTCGCGCAGCGCGGCGAGGAACGGATACTTCGAGTTCGACGCCCAGCCACCGATGATGGTGCCGTAGACCATCAGCGAGGAGATGGCGAACAGATACAATATGCCCACGTTGATGTCGGCAATCGCCCAGCCCGCATTGGTAGGGATCACCGCCCAGGTGGACAGCGCCAGAATGGTGGTGATCAGCGGCGCGGCAATGAACAGCCCCTTGTTGGTGGCGTCCGGCACCACCACCTCCTTCAGCACGAACTTGATGAGGTCGGCAAACGACTGCAACAGCCCGAACGGCCCCACCACGTTCGGCCCGCGGCGCATCTGCACCGCTGCCCACACCTTGCGATCGACATAGATGAGCATGGCCAGCGTTACCAGCAGGATCACCAGCAAGAGCACGCTCTTGAAGGCAATCCACAACAGCATCATGGCCGTGTCCCACATGCTCATTCGGCAGCCTCCCTGCTCCCCTCCCCGCGCACGAAGGCGCTCATGCGCTGCATGATCTCCGAGCTGCGGGCAATGGCGTTGCTCAGCCAGAAATTCGTGATGTGCGAACGCAGCGCCGCATCCGTCAACTGCCCGGCATCCGCCATGGCCGCCAGCCCGTCGAGACTGGATGCATCAGCCCGCGCAACGCGGTCAATATCCGCCAGATGCGGCGCAATGCCATACAACGCCGCGCGCGCCGCCGCCGCGCTGTCGAAGGCGGCATCGGCCACGCCCAGCACCCGCGCCACTTCCGCGATGATGGCCAGATCCTCCTTCGCCTGCCCCGGCGGCAGCACCGCGCGCAGCGCCAGTTGCGGCCTGCCTTCCATGTTCACGAAGGTGGCATTCTTTTCTGTCCACGCCGCGCCGGGCAATACCACATCGGCCCGTGCCGCTCCGGCATCGCCATGCGAACCCTGATACACCACGAAGGCCTCGCCCAGCCGTGCCATGTCGAGGTCATCCACCCCCAGCAGCCACACAAACGACACCTCACCTGCCGCCGCCGCCTGCAGGATGCCCGCCGTGTCGCGCCCGCCCTCGCCCGGCAGGCAGCCAGCCTCCAGCGCGCTGGGCAGCCCCATGTCCGTGTGCAGCACACAGAAGCCGTTCCATGTATCGGATACCGCCCCGCAAGCCAGCGCCAGCTTTGCCGCCAGCCCGCGGATAGCCTCGCCATCGGGCCGCATCAGCGCGCCCATGCCCAGCACGATGAGCGGGCGCTCGGCGCGCTTCAGCACCTTGAAGAAATCGCCCTTGCCCGCCGCCAGCTCGGCCAGCGCCTGCGATCCCTCGCCCAGATGCGTGTAATCGTAGGTAACGTCGATCGCCTCGCCAATCACGCCAATGGCCGCATCGCGCTCGAACCAGGCGCGGTGAATGCGCGTGTTCAGCAGCGCCGCCTCGAACCGCGGATTGCTGCCGATCAGCAGCACGGCATCGGCCTCGTCGATGCCGGCAATCGTGGCATTGAACAGGTATCCGGCGCGCCCGCCCGTCTCGCCCAGTTTCACATGCTCCGCGCGGCAATCGATGTTACTCACGCCCAGCGCCTCGGCCAGCCGCTTCACGGCAAGGGCCTCCTCCGCGGCCACGAATGGCCCCGTCAGCACCGCCGCCTTCTCCGGCGCATCCTTCGGGAAGGCCTCCGCCACCTTCGCCAGCGCCTCTTCCCATGTCGCCTCGCGCAACTGGCCGTTCTCGCGCACCCACGGGCGATCCAGCCGCCGCACCCGCAGCCCATCCCAGGCATGGCGCGTCTTGTCGGAGATCCACTCCTCGTTGATGTCCTCGTGCAGCCGCGGCAGGATGCGCAACACCCGGTCGAACTTCGCATCCACGCGGATGTTGCTGCCCATGCCGTCCATCAGGTCGATGGTCTCCGTCTTGCTCAGCTCCCAGGGCCGCGCATGATAGGCATAAGGCGCATGGGTCAGCGCCCCGACGGGGCAGACATCGGCAATGTTGCCCGCCAGCTCCGTGTCCAGCGCCGCATCCAGATAGGTGGTGATCTCGATGTTCTCGCCGCGCCCCGT
>JAJRRZ010000133.1 GCA_024279045.1 Alphaproteobacteria bacterium | reverse complement strand
GTGCGTCTCATGGGCATTTTGGCAAAATGGCAGCGGTTTTTCGTTCGCAGGCAATAGTGGAGCTATTGGCAAGAACGAAAAACCGTCTGATATGAAGCCAAAATGCACATGGGGAGTGCTCAGGTATTGAGTCCAGACCCTGGTTCCGGTGCTGAATCATTTTCTGCAAGAAATGGAAAAAGTGCTGCAAATGCAGCGACATGATCATGGTAAATGAATCGTTTTCACACGTTCTCCCCCCAGCGGCTGGCCACATCATTCTGCCCATTGTCCACACTGTTCACAACACTTTCTCCACGGCAGCGTTTGCCGCGCGATGTTCCGATGCATCCACACGCGCTGCACAGCTTTTTCACACCTTTCCCACGGCTTTTCCATGTAGCGTGCCTGCCTCCTGACATCCCGGCCACCCGGACGGTTGCCCTGGCGCCTGCTTGACTTTCACCAGCCAATCACCAGTTTCGGAGAGAGGGGAGCAGCGGCGCACCCGCAAGCGGCGCTTGCCGGCGGCATGCACGAACGCATGACCACAGCGGGGCAGGGAGGCGAGATACACATGCAGGGCTGGAAACACATCCTCCCGCGCATCGCGCGGCGCTCCATCGAGCTGGCCTTGCAAGGCCAGCCCTTCCCGCCAGGGGAATACGAGGAATTGCTCTCCCGTCATCCGGAACTGGCCGAAGAGCGCGCCACCTTCGTAACCCTGACGCTGAATGGCAGCTTGCGCGGCTGCATCGGCTCCATCCTGCCGCGCCGCGCGCTCATCAACGACGTCATCAACAACGCCCGCGCCGCTGCCTTCCACGATCCACGTTTTACACCCCTCTCGCCGGAAGAGTTTGCCGCAATCGACATCGAGGTTTCGCTGCTCACCATGCCGCAGCCGCTGCCGTGGGACGACATCGACGACCTGCGCCGCAAGATCCGCCCCGGCATCGACGGCGTGGTGTTGCGCTTCGACGGGCGGCAGGCCACCTTTCTGCCCTCGGTATGGGAGCAGTTGCCCGATTTCGAGCGCTTCTTCCAGCATCTGTGCCAGAAGGCCGGATTGCCCGCGGACTGCCTGCGCCTGCACCCGGATATCCACGTCTATCAGGCCGAAAAGATCACGGAAAAGGCCTGACCACCCACAGAACGGGGCAGGGTGGGCCGTGCAAGGGCAGGGGGTGCCGGGCTGTCCATGCTCACTTGCCCGATGCCGCCATGTCCACCAGCGCGTTGAGCAGCCGCACGCCGAATCCGGAGCCCCAGCTGTCGTTGATGTCCGATTTCGGCGAGGCCATTGCCGTGCCCGCCACGTCGATGTGCGCCCACGGCACATCGCCGATGAAACGCTTCAGGAATTGCGCGGCGGTGATCGAGCCTGCCTCGCGCCCGCCGATGTTCTTCATGTCGGCGATGTCGTAGTCGATCAGCTTGTCATAGGCCGGCCCCAGCGGCAGCCGCCACACCTTCTCGCCAGTGTTCTGCCCGGCCTCGAACAGCGCCTCGGCCAGCTCGTCGTTGTTGGAAAACAGCCCTGCGTGCTCCTTGCCCAGCGATATGATGATCGCCCCGGTCAGCGTCGCCAGGTCGATCATCCGCGCCGGGGCGAATTTTTCCTTCGCATAGTCCAGGCAGTCGGCCAGCACCAGGCGGCCTTCCGCATCGGTGTTCAGCACAGCGATGGACTGGCCCGAACGCGAGATGACGATATCGCCGGGGCGCTGCGCCTTGCCGTCGGGCATGTTCTCCACCAGCCCGACGACACCTACCGCGTTCACCTTCGCCTTGCGCGCCGCCAGTGCCCGCATGGTGCCGACCACGGCAGCCGCGCCGCCCATGTCGCCCTTCATGTCCTCCATGCCGGCGGAGGGCTTGATGGAGATGCCGCCGGTATCGAAGCACACGCCCTTGCCGATGAAGGCGATGGGCGCGGAATCATCCCCCGCGCCATTGTATTGCAACACCACCACGCGCGGCTTGTTGGCCGAGCCTTGCCCCACCGCCAGCAGCGCATTGAAGCGCTCTGCCCGCAACTGCTTCGGCTTGAGCACCTCCACTTCCAGGCCGACGTCCTCGGCCATCTCCACCACGCGTTTGGCAAAGGCCTTTGGAGTGAGCACATTGGCCGGTTCGTTCACCAGGTCGCGGGCGAAATGCACCGACTCGGCAATCGCCGCCAGCGGCACGAAGGCTTTCTCCGCCGCATCCGGCGCCTCGCCCGGCACCACCACCAGCTCCTCGATGCGTGTCTTCGCGTCCGGCTCGCGGCCATTGCCGCCGTCGCCATCATCGGCCTTTTTCGTCTTGTAGCGATCGAAGCGGTAGTTGCGCAGCTTCGCGCCCGAGGCCAGCCGCGCCGCAAAGTCCGCTGCCGGCATCTGCGCGCCTGCCGGCACATCAGCCAGCAGCGCCACTCGTTTCGCCTTGCGCGCCATGCATGCCCCCGCCGCCCGGCCTCCGGCGTGTTCCACCTCGCGCCCGTTCAGCTTCTCCGCTTCACCCAGCCCCAGCAGCAGGATGCGCCCCACACCCTCCATGCCTGCCGGCGTCAGCAATTCCACCATCTGCCCTTTCTTGCCGGAGAAATCCGCCGCCTGCGCCGCCTTGGCCAGTTGCGCGCGTGCCTCCTGTGGCAGATCGGCAGCGATGCTCTGCACATCAATCCCCTTCACCACCGGCAGCACCAACGCGTCCAGCTCTTTCGGCGTTTCCCGGCTGAATGATACCTGCATGATCGCGTCTCCCTGTCATGAAAGGCTGATTGATGGCTCCTGTATCTTCAACACCTATGGCCATGTCATCAAAAAGACAACCGGGGGGCTTAAAAGCTGCCGCCAAACGGGCTATGAACAGAGCCAACAACGATAACACTGCAGCGCGCACGATTCGTATGAAGGCGATCGGCGCGCAGAGAGCAGGGGAGCGCATGCAACACCGGCTGACAGACATGCCGGAATGCCGGAACATGCCCGCCACCACGCGTTGGCGGCGGCTGTTTTTTCTCGCGTTGCTGGCAGGCGTGATGACCGTGCCCAGCGGCCTGGCCGGGCCGTCGGTCGCCTCGGCCCAGACAGCCACCGCCCCGAAATTCCACCTGAAGCGCCCGCCCAAGGATACGCCGGCAGACGTGCTGGCCGAAACCATCATCTACGATCACAAGCGCGACATCGCCACCGCCCTGGGCCGCGTGCGCATCATCTGGGGGCCTTACCTGCTGCTGGCCCGCAAAGTGGTTTACAACCGCCGCAACGACCGCTTCCGCGCCGAGGGTGAGGTCTACCTGCGCGAGCCCGAAGGCAATATCCTGTTGGCCAGCGTCATCGACCTGGACAAGAGGTTCCGCGACGGCTTCGCCCGCCATCTGCGCCTGCTGATGACCAACGGCGCCACCCTGAAGGCGCGTTATGCCGTGCGCCGAGAGGGCAACATCACCGTTTACACCGATGTGCGCTACACCGCCTGCGTAACCTGCCGCCTGAAGGACGGCACGCCATTGTGGGAGATCCGCTCCCGGCAGGCCACGCACAACCAGCAAAAGGGCCGCATCTACCACCGCGACATGACCTTGATGTTCGCCGGGTCGCCCGTTTTCTGGCTGCCATGGCTCAGCCATCCCGACCCGGAACACCCGCGCAGCAGCGGTTTTCTCATCCCTTCCGCCGGCTATTCGAAGGCCCGCGGCGCACACGTAACCATTCCCTATTTCATCAATCTCGCCCCCAGTTACGACATCACCCTGCTGCCGCAGATCAACCATCGCCAGGGCCTGCTGGCCCGTGCGAAGTGGCGGCATAATGTCGGCCCCGGCACTTACACCGTGGATGCCGGTGGCATATACCAGATGCAGCGCCGCGAAATGCCCGCCGACGAGCAGAATCGCCTGCGCTGGTTCGCCAGGGCCGATGGTGAATTCGCCCTCAATCGCGACTGGACATGGGGCTTTTCCGGCGCCGTGCAGAGCGATCGCAACATGATGCGCCGCTATGGCGTGGATTCACGCAGTGTCATTCATTCCCGCATGTGGTTGCAGGGCCTGCACGAGCGCAATTTCCTGTTCGCCGAAACAGGGCACTACCGTGGCCTGAACGATGCCGACGACAACAGGCGCGATCCGTTCATGCTGCCCTGGGTCGAACATCAGTTCACCTTCAGCCCGGCGGTGCTGGGCGGGGTTATGGGGCTTGATACCTCAATCTATTCCATCTGGAGGCGCAGCGAGGGGCTGCCCTTTGCCGCCGCCCCGCTGGCAGAGCGCAATACGCGGCTGAGCAGCGTGCTGCACTGGCAGCGCGAGTTCATCACCGATGCAGGCATGCAGATCCAGCCTTTCATGGAATGGCGCAACGAGCTGCGTGCGGTCAGCAACCTGCCGGACATCATCAACCCCGCCAACCGGCTGACCAGCGTGCGCCTGCGCAGCATGCCGCGCGCCGGTGTGGATGCGCGCTGGCCTTTCCTGGGAGAATTCGAGGGTGGCTATCAAGTGCTCACCCCCGTGGCGCAGGTCATTTTCGCCAGCAACGAATACGGCCGCCGCCAGGCCGGCAACGAGGACTCCATCACGCCGCGTTTCTCCAGTTCCCACCTCTTCCTGCACGACCGCTTCGCCGGCATGGATCGCTTCGAAGGTGGTGTGCGTGTCAACGCCGGGTTGACCTGGGGGCTGTATGCCGACAATAGCGGCTTCCTGCGCGCCACACTGGGCCAGTCGTTCCACCTGCTGGGACGCAACAGCTTCGCCGGGACCTCCGTCGGGCTGGGGAGCAAGCGTTCCGACATTGTCGCCGGCGTGGCTCTTGCGCCCAACGAGCATCTGCTGATCAGCTGGCGTGGGCGTTTCGACCCGCAGAGCCTCAAGCCGCGCGATCAGGAGGCCGAACTGGACCTGACCTGGCGCAACGTGAAGTTGAACCTGAAGTATGCCTATCTCGTCGCCTATCCCGAATATGGCCAGACCAACGACGACAAGCAGTTTTCCGGCGCAGTGGAATGGCGCTTCCACGACAACTGGCGCATTTTCGGTGGCCTGAACTACGGCATTCAGGGCGCCAGCGATGCCTTGAATGACAACTGGCAGGCCAAGCGCTATATCGGCTTCGGCTTCGACTGCGACTGTTTCAAGGCCAGCATCACCTATTCCGAAGGGGTCAGCAGCGAAGGAGCTGAAACCACTTTCAGCCGCAACATCTCCCTGGACATCGAGTTTGCAACGCTTGGCTCCACGGCGGTGCGTAGCGCCGGTCAGTGATGGAGCCGCGCGGCAGGCATGTTCCATTTTCCGACACAGTTTGCTGCAATAGGCGCTGAAACAACGATAATTGCCAATCCCGGAATTCATCGAGGCAAGACATGATCGCGACACAGCCCGCCCCCGAAGGTGCCGCTCGGTGGCTTTGCCATATCGGCTTGCTGGCCATGTTGTGGCTGGCAATGTCCCTGTTCGTGGTATCGCCAGCCCACGCGGTGAAGGTGCTGGTGGTGGTCAATGATCTGCCCATTACCGATTATGACGTGCGCCAGCGCATGAAACTCGACCGCATCCTCGGCGTGCGTTATTCGTCCCGTGCCGTGGCCCGCAAGCGCGCATTGCAATCGCTCATCGACACCGCCGTGCTGGAAGGCGAGGCCCGCCGCCAGGGCCTGCAACTGGAGGAAACACGCGTGGAGGCTGCCATTCAGCGCATGGCGCGCGGCATGGGTGGCATGGACAAGCTGCGCGCGACTTTGCGCCGCAATGGCCTGAGCATGGACTTTCTGCGCGCCTACGTGCGTGGGCAGATGATCTTTCAGATTCTGGCTGCGAAGAAAGGGCAGAAATTCACGCCCGGCAAGGTCAGCGATGCGGAGGTCGAGCAGCGGCTGAAAAAGATGATCAAGGCCAACGCTGCCCGCGTGAAGCCGTTCACCGTCTGGCGGCTGCGCCAGATCAACCTGCCGCTGGGTGATGTCGCGCCGGTGATGCGTGATCAGGTGCTGCTGGCCCGCGCCGTGGAGGCGCGCCAGATCATGCAGCGCTACCGCGGCTGCGCCACCGCCCGCAAGGCTGCCAGTGGCATCTTCAATGTAAATGTGTCCCGAGTAATCGAGGCCGATCCACGCAAGCTGCCACCGCAACTGAAAAAGGCCATGCGCAAGGCTGGCGCCAAGGGACTTGTCGGTCCCATCCGCACACCGCAGGGTGTGCAGTTGCTGGCCTTTTGCGGCACTCGCACCATCAAGCCGAAGGTAGTTGTCCCGAAAGACATGAAAAACAAGCTGCGCCAGCAGATTCGTGCCGCACTGCGTCAGGAAAAGATGGGCCGGCAGATCGAGGCCTTCATGCAGCAATTCCGCGACAAGGCTGTTATCGAATGGCGCTCGAAGCGCTCCTGAATCAGTGGCGAAGAAGCATCAGGCGTCAAACGTGAACTATCCACAAAGAGATGCACGAACAGGAAAAGTCTCCCACATGACGCATTGAAAATACATGACGAAAATTGCAAGGCCTTGCACCGTGATGGCGCAAGGTCTTGCAATTTCTTTCCTCGGCCAAAAATGCCATCATGCCAGTGCATCGCAGACCCTAGATGACACAACAACCTTGAAGAAAAGTCTTTTGGCCGGCTGCGTCGCCAAGAGACTCCTCTTCACGATCGATTCAGACCTGCGCTTGTTGCCGCGCGGCGATTTTCTCGGGATCTTCCGCCAGCATGGCCGACACCACTGCTTCCGCGCACACCTCGCCATCGACCATCGCGCGGCAATCGAACCAGTAGATGTTGCGCCGGCCCTTGATGGTCTTCACCTCGAAACGCACCGTCTCCCCCGGCACTACCGGGCGACGGAAGCGCGCCTTGTCGATGGACACGAAATATACCAGCGAATCGGCAGCCTTGATGCCCTTGTGCGCCAGCACCATCACACCTGCCGTCTGCGCCATGGCCTCCAGCAACAGCACACCGGGAAACACCGGCTTGTCGGGAAAGTGCCCGGCCAGAAACGGCTCCGTGGCGGTTACATTCTTGATGCCGACAGCGGATTCCTCGCCGTTCATCTCCACCACCCTGTCGATCAGCAACATGGGGTAGCGATGCGGCAGGATCTCCATGATCCGCTGCACATCGGCGCTGTCCAGTTCCTTGCGCTGTTCATTCATGCGGCCGATCCCATCCAGGAAGACACGTGAGCGGAAGAGGGCAGGGCAGGGCGTACCATTTGGCCCCGCGTGGCAAGCGGTTCAGAAGCGCGTTCCCACACCGAACTGGATCAGCTCTTCCTCGTCCCATTCGGCCTTCTTCACCGCATAGGCGACATTCAGACGCAACGGCCCCAGCGGCGACTTCCACAACAGCCCCGCCCCCACCGTGGCGCGGAACTTCGCCGCATCCCGCACATTGGTGCCAGGCGCATCGAATATCGTGCCGAAGTCGGTGAACACCGCACCGGTTAGCCCCAGCGACTCCGGCAGCCCCAGCGGGAACATCACCTCCACCGTGCCGATGGCATAGGTCTTGCCACCAATGAAATTGCCAGCCGTATCACGCGGCCCAACACCGGAGACGGCGAACCCGCGGAACGACGGCCCGCCCTTGAAGAAGCGGTCATTCACCCGCAGATTGTCGCCATTCCAGGCAAACACATGGCCGCCGGTAGCCTTCAGCTTCAACACCACGCCTTCGTAGAACAGCGGCATGAAGTAGTAGCCTGCCAGCTCCGAGCGCACGAAATGCACATCACCACCCAGCCCGGCCACATCCACCGAACCTTGCAGGCGCACACCAGAGGTCGGATTGGCCGGATTGTCCAGATTGTCGAACACGTATGTCGTGCCCAGGGTGGAGATCCAGTCCTTGCCCAGGCTGTCGCAAACCGCTGGGGCGTATTGAGTAGAGGCTGGATCGCACAAGGCTGTCGCCGTTGCCGAATCCTTGGCTTTGGTATCACGATATGTCAGGCGATAGCGCAGGTGCAGCGATTGATAATCGTCCAGCGTAAAACCTGTCCGCAGCCCGAAGCCCACCTGGTTGACCAGATAATCGGATTCATCCTCGAGGTCCGTACGGTTGCCAAACAGATCGAACCCGGCGGACATGTTGTAACCAAGGAAATAGGGCTCGGTATAGCTGAGGTCCAGCGACTGGCGCTTGAACGAAAGTGATGTCTTCACACCCAGTTCGCGCCCGGTGCCCATCAGGTTGCGCTCGGTGATGGCAGCAGATGCCACCGGCCCTTTTTCCAGGGTGGAGTAACCCAGCGACACATGCAGGCTGCCGGTGGATTTCTCCTCCACCTCGACGATCAGCCGCAGCTTGTCCGGCGCGCTGCCAGGCATTTCGCGGAAATCGATCTTCTTGAAGAAGTCCAGCGCCGTCAGCCGCCGCCGCGCCCGCTCGATGAGCACGCGATTGTAGGCATCGCCCTCGGCCAGCCGCAGCTCGCGGCGGATCACCTCGTCGCGCGTGCGTGTATTGCCGACAATTTCGATACGCTCGATGTATACCCGCGGCCCTTCCTGCAGGCGATAGGTGATGTCCAGCTTCTTCGCATCCGGGTCGCGCACGATCTCCGGCTGCGCCTTGGCAAAGGCATAGCCCGCGCGCGCCGCCTGCAGCGTCAGCTTCTCGATGCTCTTGTCCACCTTCGAGGCATCATAGATGTCGCCGGAACGGGTCAGCACCTCGCCCTGAAGCTTGCGCGGATCCAGCTCGGTTTCCGCGGCATCGACCTGCACCGCGCCAATCCTGTATTGCGGGCCTTCCTCGATGGTGAAAACAATGTCGAAACCATCACCTTCCGGGCGCATCTGTGCATCTGCGGAGACGATCTGCACATCAGCGAAACCGTGTTTCAGATAGAAGCGCCGCAGCAGCTCCCGGTCATAGGCCAGCCGGTCGGGATCATAGCGGTCACGGGTGGAAAAGAATTTCCACCACGTATCCTCCTCCGAGGTGATGACTTCCTTCAGCTTGCCGTCGGAAAAGGCCTTGTTGCCAACAAAGCGGATGCTCTTGATCAGCGTTTCCTGCCCTTCGCTGATCTGGAACACCAGATCCACCGTATTGTCGGCATTGCGCACCGTCTTCGGCTCCACCCGCACATTGTGATAGCCGCTGCGCTTGTAGAGGTTGACGATGCGATCCACATCCGCCTGCAGGCGCGCACGGGTCATCATGGTGCGCGGGCGCAACTGGATTTCCTTCGTCAGATCCTTGTCGGAGATCTCGTCGTTGCCCTCGAAGCGCACCTGCGAGATCATCGGGTTTTCCACCACCCGCACCACCAGCGTATTGCCGCGGCGCAGCATCTGCACGTCGGAGAACAGCCCCGTCTGGAACAGCGCCTTGAGCGAGTCATTGATGCGCGCGGCATCAAACCTGTCACCCGGTTGCAGCCGCAGGTAGGAAAGCACCGCCTCGCGCTCCACGCGGCTGTTGCCCTCCACCACGATGCGCTGCACCACCTGTGCCTGCGCTACGCCCGCGCCACCCACCGTGGCCATCACCGGCGCTGCCATCAGCACCGCCAGCGCCAGCCGGCTTGCCAGCAGCCTTGCACGTCCATTGCACGCGGCGCTGCAGGCCTTCTTGCGCGTCTGATCGTTGTCTTGTCCTTGCGTCTTGCGCGTCATGAGTTTCGCTGCCCTTACGCTATGACCGAAGGCCTGCGCCCCCGATTCGGCATCCAAACGAATATCCCCCCAATCAGACAGCGCTGTTTTACGTCCTTTTCATGGCGGTTGCAAAGGGCTTGCGGCAAATTCTTCCGATTCGCTTTACAAAATGTTGACGCCAGCAAACCTGCCGCCCGGGTCTCAGGTGGATGGCGACTCATGGCCGCGAAAAGAGGTGTGTTACGTCGTTGAACGTGGCAAACAGCATCAGCGCCAGCACCAGCGCCATGCCTATGCGGAAGCCCACCTCTTGCGCGCTTTCGCTAAGCGGTTTTCCGCGCACCGCCTCGATGCCGTAATAGAGCAGGTGCCCGCCATCCAGCATGGGGATGGGAAACAGGTTGATCAGCCCGATGCTCACCGACAGCACCGCCGCCAGTTGCACCAGCACCAGCCACGAGGTTTCCGCCGCCTTGCTGGAAATCTGCGCGATGCGGATAGGCCCCGCCAATTGATCCGTCGACTGCCGCCCGACGATCATCTCCTTGAGATAGACCATGGTGCTGGAGATGATGTTCCAAGTGGATTCGGCCCCCAGCGCCACTGCCTGAAGCGGATCCTTCCTCTCGAAGTGCACACCGCCGCTGGCGTTGTGGGAAACGCCCAGGAAACCCACCTTCATCTTGCCGCCGATGCCGTCGTCCACCTCGCGCTCGCCCAGCACAACCCACAGCGAACGCGTCTCGCCACCACGCTTCACCACCACGCTCACCTTGCGCCCTGCCTTCAGCGCCACGATGCGGCTGATCTCGGTGAAGCTTTCCACTGCCTCGCCATCGATGGAGACGATCTTGTCGCCAGGCAGGATGCCCGCCCGCTGCGCTGGCGAATCCGGCACCACCTGGCTCACCACCGGCTCCAGCACCGGTGTGCCCACCATGGAATACATGCCGGCAAAAATGACAATGGCCAGGATGAAGTTGGCCAATGGCCCGGCAGCCACGATCAGCGCGCGCTGCCACAGCGGCTTGGAATGAAATGCGCCAGTCTGCGCCGCGCTGCTCTCCTCCCGGGCCGGAGCGGAGGCGGCATTTGCGTCATCGACGAATTTCACGTAGCCACCCAGCGGCAGCCAGCCGATCTTCCAGCGTGTGCCGTGCTTGTCCGTCCAGCCGACGATCTCGCGCCCGAAGCCGATGGAAAAGCTGTCTACCCGCACACCGAAATAACGCGCCACGGCAAAGTGGCCCAGCTCGTGAAAGAACACGATGATGGTCATCACCACCAGGAACGGCAGAACGAACATCAGCATGTCCCACAGGGAGGCAAACGGTGTGAGTAGCGACAGGCTTTCCATGAAAGACAACTCCATGAGGCATCATGCGAAACAACAGGAACGGCAGTAGCACGGGGCTGCCAAGCATCCGATGCTTCTATGCCCTATATATGCGTCGTATTCCGGGCAAAAATGAGAAAATGGTTATCCTGCCGCGCGGGATGCCCTCCGCCGCGCCAGCTCGCCAGCCAGATTGCGCGCCTGCACATCCGCCGCGCGCACCTCGTCCAGCCCATGCATCGGTGCGATCAGGCCCTGCCGTTCCGCCACGTTCAGCGTTTCCTCCACCAGCCCGACGATGCGCGTGAACGGCAGCTCGCGCGCCAGGAAGGCCTCCACCGCCACTTCGTTCGCCGCGTTGAGAATGGCCCCGGCGGTGCCGCCACGCTTCAGTGTTTCCAGCGCCAGCCGCGGCGCCGGGAAGCGCTCCTCGTCGATCGGCTCGAACACCAGCCGCCCCAGTGCCGTCAGATCCAGCCGCGCCACGTTCGTCGCCAGCCGCTCCGGCCAACCCAGCGCCACGGCAATCGGCGTGCGCATGTCAGGCGTGCCCAGTTGCGCCAGCACCGAGCCATCAGCATAGGCCACCAGCGAATGCACGATGGACTGCGGGTGAATGATGGCATCGAGCTGCTCCACTTCCACCGGGTAGAGGTGATAGGCTTCCATCAGCTCCAGCCCCTTGTTCATCAACGTGGCGGAATCGATGGTAACCTTCGCGCCCATGTCCCAGTTCGGGTGCTTCAGGGCCTCTTCCGGGGTGATGCCGTGCAGCTCCTCCAGCGCGCGCGTGCGAAACGGCCCGCCCGAGGCCGTCAGGATGATGCGCTCCACCCGTGCCGCGTTGCGCCGCTCGAAGCATTGCAGGATGGCGTTGTGCTCCGAATCCACCGGCACCACGTCCACCCCCAGCGCCTGCGCCCGGCCCATGAACAGCTCGCCGGCGGATACCAGGCACTCCTTGTTGGCCAACAGGATTGTATTGCCCGCCTCCAGCGCCGCCAGCGCCGGTTCCAGTCCGGCCACGCCGACGATCGCCGCCATGATCTGATCAACGGGCTGCGCCGCGGCTTCCAGCACCGCTTCCGGCCCGGCGGCTACCTCGATGCCGGTGCCGGCCAGCGCATCCTTCAGCTCTCGGTAGCGCGTCTCATCGGCGGTAACGGCCAGCTTTGCGCCGAACTCCCGCGCGTCCGCCGCCAGTTGCGCAATGTTGGCATTGGCCACCAGCGCCTCGATGGCGAAAGCCTCGCGATGCTGGCGCACCACATCCAGCGTCGATTGCCCGATGGAGCCGGTGGCTCCCAGTATGCTCAGCCGTTTTGCCATGCCCTTACATCCTGCCCCACCACAGCAGCAGTCCACATGCCGCGCTGCCGATGCTGCTTGTCGCTACCATCCCCCACAGCATGGCCAGCATGGCCGCCGCGTTCAGCCCGTCCAGCCGGTCCAGCAGGCCGCCATGCCCCGGCAGGATATTGCCGGAATCCTTCACCCCGAAGCGCCGTTTCAATGCACTTTCGAACAGATCGCCAAGCTGCTCGAAGCCGCCCAGCACCGCCCCCAGCACCGCCAGCGGCCAGGCCGGAAAGCCCGTTGCCAGCCCGAACAGGCCGCCCGCCAGTGCTCCGCCCGCCACCGCACCGAAGAAGCCGCTCCACGTCTTGTTTGGCGAAATGCGCGGCGCGAATTTCGGCCCGCCCAGCGCCCGCCCCGTGAAATAGGCCAGCGTGTCGGCACTCCAGATAATGGCCAGCAGCAGGAAGATGGCGTGAAGGCCGCATGGCTCTTGCCCCAGCCGCAGCCCCGCCAGCGAAAACATTGCCGCTGCCAGATATCCCGGGCCAAGCACGTGATGGACGGTGAAGCCTGTGCGTGTGCGCGCCCGCAACCACAACACCCCGCCCCAGGCCAGCGCGGCCAGCAGCACGAACATCGCCGCCCATCCGGAACCTCCCGCCGCCAGCACGCCCGCCAGCAGCCCTGAAACCCCGGCCACCGCATGCAGCACGAACTGCCCGGCATCGCCGTCATGGGCGATATCCACCCACTCGCGCGCCATGATCAGCCCCGCCGCGAACAGCATCAGCGCATACCACGCCCCACCCAGCCACACGAGCAGCAGCACCACCGGCGCCAGCAGCAACGCGGTCATCACCCGCTGGCGCAGGCCATCCTTTCCGGTTGGCTGCTGTGCCTGTGTCGAGGGAGTATGCATGCCGGCCATTCTATCCGCCCTGGCTGGCCTTCGCCGGAGCGCCCACCTTCCGCGGGTCTTCCTTCAGCCCGCCGAAGCGCCGCTCGCGCGCGGCATATTCCAGCAGCGCCCGCTGAAACGACAACGCATCGAAATCCGGCCAGTATTCCGGCAGGAACACCAGCTCCGCATAGGCGCTCTGCCACAGCAGGAAATTCGACAAGCGCTGCTCGTTGCCGGTGCGGATCAGCAGATCCAGCTCCGGCAGGTCCGGTGCGTGCAGGTGTGCGCCAATGGCTTGCGGCGTGATATCCTGCGCCCGCACCTCGCCGCGTGCCACCTTTTCTGCCAGTTGCCGCGCGGCCTGAGCAATCTCCTGCCGTCCGCCATAGTTGAACGCCACCACCAGCGTCAGCCCGCTGTTGGCGCGCGTCAGTTCCTCGCAATGGCGCAACAGCCGCGAAATGTCCTCCGGCAGACCGCCGCGCTCACCAATGATGCGGATGCGCACGTTGCGCCGGTGCAGGTCGTCCACGTCGCGCCGCACGAAGTGGCGCAACAGCGAGAACAGGTAATCCACCTCCGTTTTCGGGCGCGCCCAGTTTTCCGCCGAGAAGGAATAGATGGTCAGCGCTTCCACGCGGAAGTGATCCGCCGCCTCCACCGCCCGCCGCAGCGCCTTCATGCCGGCATGGTGCCCCTTCGAGCGCGGCAGTCCGCGCGCCCGTGCCCAGCGCCCGTTGCCATCCATGATGATGCCCACGTGCCGGGGCAGGGCGCCGATGGCCTCCGGCGCCAGCAACTTGGTGATGTCCTGCCTGCGCGGCATCGTTCCCTCCGGCGGGAAAGCTGGAGAACAGGGCAGGTGGATCACACCTGCATGATCTCCGCGTCCTTTTTCTCCAGCAACTCGTCGATGTCCTTGATGAAGCGGTCGGTCAGCTTCTGCACCTCGTCGGCCAGGCGGCGTGCCTCGTCCTCGCTGATGTCATGATTTTTCTCCATGCGCTTCAGCACATCCATGCCGTCGCGTCGCACGTTGCGCACCGCCACGCGCGCCTGCTCCGCATACTGGTGCGCCACCTTCGAGAGTTCCTTGCGCCGCTCCGCCGACAGTTCCGGAATCGGCACACGGATGACATTGCCCTGTGTCTGCGGGTTCAGCCCCAGGCTGGAGTCGCGAATGGCTTTCTCCACCGCCGGCACCAGCGATTCGTCCCACACCTGCACCGACAGCAAGCGCGGCTCCGGCACGGTAACGGCGGCCACCTGGTTCAGCGGCATCTTGCCACCATAGGCATTCACCTGCACCGGCTCCAGCAGGGAAACGGAAGCCCGCCCCGTGCGCAGGCCGGCGAATTCCTCCTTCAGCACCTTCAGCGCGCCCTCCATGCGCCGCTTCAGGTCCTTCATGTCCAGCTCGTCGTTGTCAGACATGGCTACCTCACTGATATTGCCGCCATCCCGCGCCACCGCCACCATGGCGGATGGCCTCATGGCGTTACCGTGGTGAATGTTCCTTCGCCGCGCAGCACCCTGGCCAGCGCGCCTTCCTCGCGGATGGAGAATACCACCAGCGCAATGTCGTTGTCGCGTGCCAGCGCCACCGCCGCGGCATCCATCACCTTCAGGTTCCGCGCCAGGATTTCGTCATATGTAATGGTATCGAAGCGCTCCGCACCCGGGTTGACCTTCGGGTCGTCGGAATAGATGCCATCCACGCTGGTCGCTTTCAGCAGCGCCTCGCACTTCGTTTCAGCCGCCTTCAGCGCCGCGCCGCTGTCAGTGGTAAAGAACGGGCTGCCCGTGCCCCCGGCGAACAGCACCACCCGCCCGGCATCCAGATGCTTCCACGCCCGCTGCCGGGTGAACGGCTCGCACACCGTCGGCATCGGCACCGCCGACATCACCCGCGCTTCCACACCTGCCTTCTTCAGCGCATTTTCCATGGCCAGCGCATTCATCACCGTGGCCAGCATGCCCATGTAGTCCGCGCTGGTGCGCTCCATGCCCTTTGCCGCGTCAGACACGCCGCGAAAGATGTTGCCACCGCCAATCACCAGCCCGATCTGCACGCCCGCGCGCCAGGCCTCGGCAATCTCACCGGCCACCCGGCCCACCATGTCCATGTCCAGGCCATAGGGCTTTTCGCCCATTAACGCCTCGCCAGAGAGCTTCAGCAGGATGCGCCGGTATCGCGGCTTGCCCTCGTCCATCGGAGTCGTTCCCCGCAAATCAGTAAAATATCCCGGATGCATGGCCTAGGGTCTGGTCTCAATAAATGAGTACTTCTCATGGGCATTTTGGCAAAATAGCAGCGGTTTTTCGTTCGCAGGCAATAGTGGAGCTATTGGCAAGAACGAAAAACCGTCTGATATGAAGCCAAAATGCACATGGGGAGT
>JAJRRZ010000132.1 GCA_024279045.1 Alphaproteobacteria bacterium | reverse complement strand
GCGCAAATGCCTGGCGCGCGCTTGTTCGCGGCTTATATAAGGAGGGGGTATCGCGGCATCAACACGATGCCCCGCAAAAAATCCCTGCAAACGTGCCGCGCCATGCTGCCCTTTGCCGACATGCCCCCCGCGCCAGCGCCGGAACTGCCGCCCGGCACGCGGCTGTATCGCCAATATCTGGATGCGGCGGCACGGCGGCGATTGCTGGACGATGTCGTGGCGCTTCTGCGGGAAGCGCCGCTGTTCACCCCGCGCATGCCCGGCACGGGCAGGCCGTTTACGGTGCGCATGAGCAACGCCGGGCCGCTGGGCTGGGTGTCGGACAAGGCCGGGGGTTACCGCTATGAACCGTGCCACCCCGAAACCGCCCGGCCCTGGCCCGCCATGCCACGGATGCTGCTGAAGCTGTGGGACAGGCTCGGCGGCTATCCCGCCCCGCCCGAGGCGGCGCTGATCAACCATTACGCGCCGGGTGCGAAGATGGGGTTGCACGTGGACAACGACGAGGCGGCGCTCGATGCGCCGGTGGTGTCCGTCTCGTTGGGCGCGGTGGCGCGCTTTCGCCTCGGTGGTCTGCGGCGGCGCGACGCCACCATGTCGTTCGAGCTGTGGCCGGGCGATGTGCTGATCCTCGAAGGGCCCTCGCGCCTGCGTTATCACGGCATCGACCGCATATGTCCCGAACGTGGCGAGCCGCTGCCCGCGGCCATTGGCGAGGGGCGCATCAACATCACGCTCAGGCGCGTAACCCGCCCCGCCCGCACCGCACCACGCTGACGGCAAGACCCGGCATTGCAACGGGATTGACAAGACACCGCCGCCTGCAACACTGTGCGCAAAACGGCACAACAGCGGCCATCACGCCAACCATGATGGGGGCAGACCATGAAGGACGATTCCAACATGCAGCGGTTGTTCGTCGGCTCCGCCTTCGACGAGGCCGGCCAGCCGCTCAAGCAATGGCTCAACCTGCCCTATGCCAACCGCCACGGGCTGATCACCGGCGCCACCGGCACCGGCAAGACGGTAACCCTGCAAATCCTCGCCGAAGGCTTCTCCGCCGCCGGCGTGCCGGTGTTCGCCGCGGATGTGAAGGGCGATCTCGCTGGCATCGCCGTGGCCGGAGAGCCGAAGGACTTTCTGCTAAAGCGCGCCCGGAAGATTGCCTTTGACGACTACGACTTTCACGACAACCCCGTCATCTTCTGGGATCTGTTCGGCAAGCAGGGCCATCCCGTTCGCACCACCATCTCCGAGATGGGGCCGCTGATGCTCTCGCGCCTGATGAACCTGACGGAAGCGCAGGAAGGGGCGCTGAACATTGCCTTTCGTATCGCTGATGAGGAAGGCCTGCTGCTGCTCGACCTGGAAGACCTGCAGGCCCTGCTGAAGGATCTCGCCGCCCGCGCAAAGGAACTGACCACCGATTACGGCAACATCGACAAGCGCACCATCGGCGCCATCCAGCGCCGCTTGCTGGTGCTGGAAGAGCAGGGCGCGGAGCAGTTCTTCGGCGAACCGGCGCTGGACATTCGCGACCTGATGCGCACTACCCGCGACGGGCGCGGCTACATCAACATCCTCGCCGCTGACGAGCTGATGCGCTCGCCCAGGCTCTATGCCACCTTCCTGCTGTGGCTGCTCTCCGAACTGTTCGAGGAACTGCCCGAGGTGGGCGACCCGGACAAGCCGAAGCTGGTGTTCTTCTTCGACGAGGCGCACCTGCTGTTCGACGAGGCGCCGAAGGCGCTGGTGGAGAAGATCGAGCAGGTGGTCAAGCTCATCCGCTCCAAGGGCGTGGGCGTGTATTTCGTAACCCAGAACCCGCTGGATGTGCCCGATGCCGTGCTCGCCCAGCTCGGCAACCGCGTCCAGCATGCGCTGCGCGCCTACACCCCGCGCGAGCAGCGCGCGGTGAAGGCCGCCGCCGACACTTTCCGCCAGAACCCGGCCTTCGACACCGCGGAGGTCATCACCCAGCTCGGCGTGGGCGAGGCGCTGGTCTCCACCCTGGAGGAGAAAGGCGTGCCGAGCATGGTGCAGCGCACGCTCATCCGACCGCCGTCCTCACGCATGGGGCCGCTCACGGAAGAGGAGCGCAAGCGCGTGATCACCGATTCGCCGGTGTTCGGCCTGTATGAAGAGGAGATCGACCGCGAAAGCGCCTACGAGATCCTGCAGAAACGCGCCGAGGAGCTGGAGCGCCAGCGCCAGGAAGAGGAGCGCCGCAAGGCCGAGGAGAAGGCCGCTCGTGCCGAGGCACGCAAGAGCGGACGCAGAAGCAGCCGCATGAGCACCACGGAGCGCTTCGTCCGCTCCATGGTCGGCTCCATAGGCACGCAGATTGGCCGCGCGCTGATCCGCGGCGTGCTCGGCTCCATCCTGCGCCGCTGAGGAAGGCGAGGGGCAGCCTGGTCTCAGCCAGGCAGCAGGCCGCGCTGGCGCAGCCAGGCGAGGAACGGCAGCAGCGGCAGGCCGATGATGGTGAAATAGTCGCCGCTGATGCGTTCGAACAATTGAATGCCCGGCCCCTCCACCTGATAGCAGCCCACCGAGGACAGCGCCTTTTCGCCCAGCCGCTCCAGATAGGCGTCGAGAAAGGCATCGGAGAACGCACGCATGGTCATCGCCGCGCTGTCGGTGTGCCGCCAGACGATCTCGCCGGCCTCGGCCACCGCCAGCGCGCTGATCAGATGATGCGTGCGCCCGCGCAGGCGTTGCAGGTGCGCGCGCGCTTCGGCCATGTCGCGCGGCTTGGAAAACACCTCCCCGTCCAGCACCAGGATCTGATCACCCCCCAGCACCGGCTTGTCGCTGCGCCGGCTCACCTCTAGCGCCTTGGCCTCGGCCAGCGCCTCGGCCAGCGCCGCCAGCCCCGCATCTTCGCCGCCCTCGTGCCGTGGAAAGCCGCTCCTGATGGCCTCTTCATCCACCCGCGCCGGCATCACCTCGAAGTCCAGCCCCGCCTGTTCCAGCACCATGCGCCGCCCGGCGCTGCCCGAGCCCAGCACGAATGCCGCCTTGCTCTCCGCCATTGTTTCCTCCCGGTGCCTGCTGCCGGTTTCCGGCGTCCCTGCCACCCCCAGCCCCGCATTCCACCCCTTGCACCACGCCAGGGGCCGAGTGCTCCCGGCTGTCCGCTCCCTTGACAACAGCCCCCACGCGGCGCATGCAACGCGGCAAACCGATGCGTCAATTCCCGCTGCATGGAACACACCTGATGGAAAACCGCAAGTCCAGCTACGACTACGACGAGCTCATCGCCTGCGGGCGCGGCCAGCTTTTCGGCCCCGGCAACGCGCAACTGCCGCTGCCGCCGATGCTGATGTTCGACCGCATCACCCACATCACTGACGAAGGCGGCCCGCACGGCAAGGGCGAGATCCTCGCCGAGCTGGACATCAACCCCGACCTGTGGTTCTTCGCCTGCCACTTCAACGAGGATCCGGTAATGCCCGGCTGCCTGGGGCTGGATGCCATGTGGCAGTTGCTGGGCTTCTACCTGGGCTGGATCGGCGGGCCGGGCCGGGGCCGCGCGCTGGGTTCCGGCGAGGTGAAGTTCACCGGCCAGGTGCTGCCCGATGCGAAACTGGTGGAATACCGGGTGTTTCCGAAGCGGGTGATCACCCGGCGGCTGTTCATGGGTATTGCCGATGCCGAACTGCTGTGCGACGGCAAGCTGATCTACACGGCGAAAGACCTGCGCGTCGGGCTGTTCCGCCCCGACGAGCTGGCCAAAATCTGACCGCCAACGAACACGGACCAATTGCGAGGGCACGATCATGCGGCGTGTGGTGGTTACCGGGCTAGGCATCGTCTCTCCCCTGGGAGCAAACGCGGAAGAGGTGAAGCAGTCGCTGTGGGAGACGAGGTCGGGTATTTCCTTTGCCGAGGAATATGCGAAACTGGGGTTTCGCTCGCAGGTCTACGGCAAGCCGCCGGTGAACCCCGCCGAGTTGATCGACCGGCGCCAGCTGCGCTTCATGGGTGATGTCGCGGCCTATG
>JAJRRZ010000131.1 GCA_024279045.1 Alphaproteobacteria bacterium | reverse complement strand
TAACGCTCCACGAAGCCCCACAGCACCGCCTTGTCTTCCGCATGAGCAGCGGAGACAAGGTTGAGCAGCAGCGCGAAGCTGATCGGCATGTCCACCTGCGGCGGCTCACCCCGGTGGATGTGCCACACGGGGTTGTCCAGCTGCTTTTCCGGCTCCTGCTGGAAGTAGTTGCGCAGGTGGGCGTAATAGTCGTCCACGTGCTGGGGGATGACGTCGAAATAGAGGCGTTTGGCCGTTTTCGGCTTGTTGAACATAAACAACTGCAGGCTTTCCTGTGTGCCGTAGCGCAGCCATTCCTCGATGGTCAGGCCGTTGCCCTTCGACTTGGAAATCTTCTGACCCTTGTCGTCGAGGAACAGCTCGTAGATGAAGGTTTCCGGCGGTTGGGAGCCCAGTGCCCGCACGATGCGCTCGCCCACCTTTACCGAATCGATGAGATCCTTGCCGGCCATTTCATAATCCACGCCCAGGGCAAACCAGCGCATGGCCCAGTCCGGCTTCCATTGCAGCTTGCAGTGCCCGCCGGTAACGGGTGTTTCATAAAGCTTGCCGGTGTCGGGGTCTTCCCACACGATGGTGCCGGCATCGAGCTTGCGCTCCTTCACCGGCACCTGCATGACGATGCCCGTTTCCGGATGGATGGGCAGGAACGGCGAATAGGTCTTGCGCCGCTCCTCGCCCAGCGTGGGCAGCATGATGGCCATCACCTCGTCATATACCTCCAGCATGCGCAGCAGCGCCGCATCGAAGCGCCCGGAGGTGTAATAGTCGGTGGAGGAAGCGAATTCGTAGTCGAAGCCGAAGCGGTCGAGAAAGGCGCGCAGCCGCGCGTTGTTGTGCGCGCCGAAGCTCTCGTGCGTGCCGAACGGGTCGGGCACCCTGGTGAGCGGCTTGCCCAGATTGGCCTGCAGCAGCTCCTGGTTGGGCACGTTGTCCGGCACCTTGCGCAGCGCGTCCATGTCGTCGGAGAAACAGATGAGCTTCGTCTTCACCTCCGGCATCAGCGTCTGCAGCGCGTGGCGCACCATCTGCGTGCGCGCCACCTCGCCGAAGGTGCCGATATGCGGCAGGCCGGAGGGGCCATAGCCGGTTTCGAACAGCACCGGTTTTTCCGGGTTGCGATCTTTCTGGCGCTGCAGGCGCTTGATGATGCGCCGCGCCTCGGCGAAAGGCCAGGCCCTTGCCTGTTCGGCCAGGGCGCGCGGAGAGGTATCGGTCATGGTTTTCTGGTCCCGCTGGCGGGTGGCTTGTCTTGCTGGCGCCAGCATGTCGACCTTTTTGCATCCGGCGTCAAGGGCGCAAGGTGCGCTTTGCGGCTTTTCGCGGCGGCGGAAAACGGGCATAAGATGATTGCAGGAATGCTTCGCAAATGGCGATTGCAAGCTTGGGTGCAGGCTGGAAAGGACGGCAGATGATGAAACGGTTCGGCTCTATGGCGACGGGAATTCTGGCGGCGATGGCGCTGACGCTGGCGCCGGTCATGCTGGCTGGCGGCGTGTTGACATCCGGTACCGCGCTGGCCGAGGCACAGAAACAGGCGGGCCAGCAAACAGGGCAGCAACAGCCCACCGACATCACCGCCGACAATCTGGAGATCCTCGACGAGAAGAACCTCATCATCTTCACCGGCAACGTGCGCGCCAGCCGCGGCGACACACGGCTGCGCGCCGACCGGCTGGAAGTTTACACGGAAAAGGCCTCCGGCAAGGATGGCGCGCAGGGCAACGGTGGCGAAGGTGGCACGAAGATGCGCCGCTGGGTGGCCACAGGCAATGTGCGCATCATCAAGGGCGACATGACCATTACCGGCAACCGTGCCGACATGGATGTGCCGCGCGATGTGGTAACGGTTACCGGCAATGTAGTGGTCAGGCAGCGTGGCTCCACCATTCGTGGCGCGAAGCTGGTGGCCAACCTGAAGACCAACGTAACACGCATCATCGCCGGCAAGAAGCGCCGCGTGCATGGCGTTTTCCGCTGAACGCTGCCAGCGCGGCATGGCATCGTCATTGGCAACAGCATAGCCAACAGGTATCGTTCCGCGCACCATTTCACGCAATTTTAATCAACCTTGCGCAATCTCACGGGGGCAGGCCGAGCAGATGGAAATGCAGCCGCGCAATGACAAGCAGGACATGCCCGCGCCGCAGCCGGACACCACGGCAGGCGTGCGAGGCATTGTCGCCAGCGATCTTCGCAAGACCTATGGCCGCAGGCCGGTGGTGCGTGGCGTATCGCTGCAAGTGCGTCAGGGCGAGGCAGTGGGCCTGCTGGGGCCGAACGGCGCGGGCAAGACCACGGTGTTCTACATGATCACCGGGCTGATCGCGGCGGACGGCGGCGTCATCGAGCTGGATGGCGCTGATGTAACCATGCTGCCCATCTACCGCCGGGCGCGCATGGGCAT
>JAJRRZ010000130.1 GCA_024279045.1 Alphaproteobacteria bacterium | reverse complement strand
GGCCCCTTCAGGCCCAGTTGACGCACCTTGGCGATGCCGTCGATGATGACGAACTTCGCTGCCAGTTCGACGAAATCCGTGGTGGCCTCCTTGTCGAAGCGCCAGCCGTCGACGATGCCCTTCTGCACCAGCTCCATCAGCTTCACCAGATCCACGCCATGCACCTTGCCCTCGCGGAAGGTGAGATTGACAAGACCTGCCAGGTTGCCGACGATTTCCAGCTGGCTGCGGCCAAACGACTTCATGTCCACCTCGCCGGTCAGCTTGCCGGAGAGATGGTCGAACCCGGCGAAATCGACGAGAAAGGGCCGCGCCTGCACATTGTCCACCTTGAAGGCGGCGGCAATGCGCGGCTTGCTGTTGCCGGGGATGATGTTCACCTTGCCCGACAGGCCACCACCGTAAAAGCGCATCTTCTCCAGCCGCGCGCTCAGCCCCCCGCCTTTCAGCAGAAAACGCGCCGCGCCAGGCCCCATTTTCAACTGGCGATGCCGCAGGCTGTTCACGCTGAGCCGCACATCCGCCACGAGATCCTTCGGCAGATCGGCAATGATCGGTGCATTCGACCATGCGCCGCCCTGGCCGACACGTTTGCCGCCGGCATCCTCCCGCGCCGGGCCGAGATAAAGATCTGTAATCACCTTGTCCACGCCCAGCGCCGCCTTCAGCGCCGTGGCCTTGCCGGAAAGGTCGAGCTTCACCGTGCCCTGTGCGTGGCTGTCATCCAGCATCAGTTGCAGCTTGCTCAGGGTGAACACGTTCTTCGCCGCACTGATGCTGCCGTTCAGGGAGAATTTGCCCAGGCCGCCACCCTGGCGCGCGATGCCGACGCCGAGCCAATGCAGCAGCCCGCGCAGCGACGGGCCGGAAGCGCTCACGCGCCCGGCCAGCGCCAGTCCGCCGCCGAAGCCGGTCAGGCCGGTGTATTCGATCTTTGCACCGCCAACCTGGATGAACGCTTCCAGCGGCGAGCCCTTGCCTGCCAGCCGCGCCGGATCCTTCACAAACAGCGAGAACTTCACCCGCTCCTTGCGCCACACCGCGCCACCTTGCACATCCAGCGGGCTGGTTGGCGAGGAGAGTTTGACCACCACATCGACATTGCCCAGCTCCTGGCGGGTGCCGGCGCGCTTGTCCTCGAACAGCACGTAGCCATCACGCACCACCACCGGCGCGAGGCGGATACGTTTCACCAGATCGCCGCCAGCGCCGTCGCCACCACCCGCACTGCCGCCGGAAGAGGCTTTTCCACCCTTGCCCGCTGGCGCAAAAGACCAGTTGTTGCGCCCCTTGCCATCCACCAGCAGGTGAATGCGCGGCTGGCTCATGTGCAGGCGGCGCAGGATCACCTCACGCTGCAAAAGCGGCCACAGCTCCACCTGCAGCTCCAGCCGCTTCATGCTCATGAAGTCGCCCTTCGGCAGCCCCGGCGGGTTGGACAGGCGCACATCCGGCAGCACCACGGAAATGCGCGGCAGAAAGCTGATGGACGGCCTGCCGCCCACCGTCAGGGTGCGGCCTGTCTGCTGTTTCACCGCCTGTTGCAGTTGCGCGACGATGAAATTCGGCGACATCAGGCGGCTGGCGGCAAACAGCGCACCGCCGACAATGGCAGCCAGCAGGCCGATGAAGATGACCACCCGAACGATACCGCGTG
>JAJRRZ010000129.1 GCA_024279045.1 Alphaproteobacteria bacterium | reverse complement strand
TCTCGTAGGGGTGATGGATGATCATGTCCTTCGCGGCAATGGCGGCGAAGATATCGCCGCCGGCCTCGCGCACGCGCTCCGGATAGCGCGGCGTGAATGGCGGAAACAGCAGTTCCTCGCGCTCCTCGGTGATGATTTGCGCCACATCCGCATAGCCCACCAGGCCATCGGCCAGCACCACGTCGGCCTCCTCCACCTCAAGCTGCCCGGCCAGGAAATGGCGCAGACTCTCCGGCGTGCGCGCATCCACCTCCAGACGGATGACCCTGCCCCGGCGGCGGCGCTTGATGGCGGTTTCGAACAACCGCACCAGGTCTTCCGCCTCTTCCTCGATTTCCAGATCGGAATCGCGCAACACCCGGAACGCCCCCAGTCCCAGCAGCTCGTGGCGCGGCATCAACCGGGTGATGTAGCGCGCCAGCAGGTCTTCCAGCGCGATGAAGCGAATCGGCGCGGGCTGCTCCGCGCGGGCCTGCTCGCCACAGGGCAGCGGCAGACGGATGAAGCGGCGCATATGCGGCGGAATGGGCAGCAATGCGTTCATCAACTGCCCATCACCGGGGCGGCGCAACTGCACCGCCACCACAAAGCCGCGGTTGGGGATGAACGGAAACGGGTGCGCCGGATCGATGGCGATGGGTGTAACCGCCGGCAGGATCTCGCGCAGGAACAGGTCATCCAGCCAGGCCAGATCGGCCTCGTTCAGGTCTTCCACCCGCAGCACATGAATGCCCTGCCCGGCCAGTTCTTCCTTCAGGCCGCGCCACAGCATGTCCTGCCGGTGCATCAGCTCCGCCGCATAGCGGCGTACCTCGCGCAATTGTTCCCTTGGCGTCAGCCCATCCTGCGAGCGGCGCGAGATGCCGATGCGCACCTGCCCGGCCAGGCCGGCCACGCGCACCATGAAGAATTCGTCCAGATTGTTGCCGGAAATGGACAGGAAGCGCACCCGCTCCAGCAACGGGTTGCACGCGTTGGCAGCCTCGGCCAGCACACGGGTGTTGAACGACAGCCACGACAGTTCGCGGTTGATGAAGCGGCAGGGCGATTGGGCCGTAACCTCGCGAGGCGCGTCCCGGCACGGCAGCGCCGGGGTGCACTCGCGCACACCACCATCCGGTGGCAGCGACCAGCCGCGCGCCACATCCCGCCGCACGGAGTCTGAGTCGCCGGCACCGGCTTCTTCCCTGTCCGGCAGTGCAGAATCCTCATGCTTGTCCATGCCGGCAGAATAATATGCCTTGCCACGCAGGCCAAGGCTGCCACGGCAGAAAGCCGTTTGCCGCAATTCCCCTCTGCCCTGGCCACGGGCGCATCAGCGGCATTGCCAACCGCCCGCCTGCCGCCATTCTTGCCGGATTTTTTCTCGCCCCAGGCTCAGGACTCATGAAGAGGCATGGCAGGTGTGTCATTTGCTTGAAAATCAGCGTTCTTTTGTCCGCCGGGAATACCCGTAGGTATTTCCAAGGGCAAAAGGGCGCTGATATGCAGTGTAAATGGCTTGGGATGCCGTGCAAATTTATGGGCCC
>JAJRRZ010000128.1 GCA_024279045.1 Alphaproteobacteria bacterium | reverse complement strand
TGGGCGTATGCATCCGGTGTTCGGGCTGTGGCCGGTGCATCTTGCCGAAGAATTGCGCCAGGCATTGCAGCAGCCGGAAATACGCAAGGTTGCAAGGTTTGTGTCTCGCTTTCGAGTTGCTAAGGTTTCTTTCGATCAGCCAGGGCGGGACCCTTTCTTCAACATCAACACGTTGGCGGACCTGCGCGCGCTGACAGAAAAGGGAGGCTGAGCCATTCATTCGTCTGCCGCGCCAAGGTGTGCATGGGAATGGCTTCGAATTGTCAGAGGGGTCGGTTTCTGATGATGATTGGAGGGGTGCATCCGGACAGGCTGGCACGCGCGGGAATGGCTGCCTTCCTGCTGGTTTCCTGTGGTCTGCCGGGGGCTGCGGTGGCGCAGCAGGATCCGTTGGTGAATACGCAGGATCCGCTGGTGAATACGCAGATTCCGATCGTAATAAATGGATCTGATCCGGCAAACACCGACGTGAGCTTGCAATCGGGGGAATCATGGGCGCAATGGCGCCGCATGATTGCGCGCCAGCATGCAGGTGCCCTGTGGAGCCGCTTTTCGCCGTTTGCACGGGGGGTGGCGGGGAATGGCACCCCGCAGGACGGTCTGCGCGCGGCGCAGGTGGCGGGCATGAGTGTGGCGCCCGTGGCTGGTGCGGCACGGCAGCAGAGCTGGAGCCTGTGGACGCAATCCTCCTCCTCTTACTTGCGCAATACCAGCAGCGCCCTGCGTGGCAAGGGGTATACCTTGCAGGGCACCTTCGGGCTGGACAGGCAGGTGGGAGAAGGCACTACGCTGGGGTTGAGCTACAGCCCGTCGTATTCCAGCGCGAAAACCAGTTACAACAACGGGCGCGAGCGCACCTGGAATCATATGGTGGGGGTGTTTCTGAGCCAGCGGCTGACGCCGTCGCTGTCGCTGGACGTGCAGGGTGGTTATGTGCATCAGCGGCAGAAATTGCGGCGGTTTGATTCGTTGGGTGTTTATACGGGGCGGCGCACGTCGAACGGCTATCATTTCAGCAGTGCGCTGAATGCCTCGACATGGTTGAACGACAGGCTGATGCTGTCGGGCAGGCTGGGAATTGTTGCCACGCGCGACAGATGGCGTACCTACACCGAAAATGGCCCGCTGGGGGCGACAGCCGTACCCGGCCTGAAGCAGGTGCTGGTGCAGGGGGTGGCGGAGGCCGGGCTGGCCTACTGGGCCGATCCGCTGATGCCTTATCTGAAAGCTGCCTTCAATCATGATCTGCACCGCCGCAACATGTCTGATGGTTCGGGGCGTTCGGACATTGCCCTGACTGCCGGCTTCTTGTGGTATGGTGATGCGGCGGTGGAGGGGCTGTCGCTGGACGTGTCGGGCAGCGCTGTCCTGGGGCGCAAGCATCAGCGGCATTTGCTGCTGAACATGGGGCTGCGCTGGGCCTGGTAGGGCAGGGGCGCGTGGACGGGGACATTTTACCGCTTGATTTCCTTGCTCGCGGTTCTAGGATGGGCAATGTGGAATATGGCATTTGCGCGAATCGCTAGGCTCAGGACCCATAAATTTGCACGGCATCTGCGCCATTTGCGCTGCATATCAGCGCCCTTTTGTCCTTGGAAATACCTATGGGTATTCCCGACGGACAAAAGAACGCTGATTTTCAAGCAAATGATGCATCTACCATGCCTCTTTATGAGTCCTGAGCCTAGGCGGTCCGCGCCGCAGCAGAGGGAGACGATGACATGATCGTGCGCACGTGGAAATCCCTGCCGCGCTTGGTGCGGTTCATGTTTCGCAACGCGGCCATTGGCATTGCGGCGGGCTGGATTTTCCTCGGCATGTTGCTGTGGGCGGACGTTGGCGGGCTGTATTCGCTGATTGCGCACTCGCGGCTGGGGCATGTCGCGCTGTTCCTGCTGTTTGGCGGTTTTGCCGTTACCTTCGGTGCGGCGGGAGTGTCCTCGGCGGTGCTGTTGGGCCATGAATTCGACGAGGACGACACGCCCGACAATGCCAGTAAGGCACCGGTTACGGAGCTGAAGCCGGCGCTGGTCAAGGTGGCGGCGAAGCGCTGAATTTCCTTTTTGCGCAATGAAAAACGACTTGGCGAGTGCCATGCGGCTGGTTGGCCGCATGGCATTTTTGCCATGCATTGGCTGAAATCCATGGAATTGCAAAACGGGCGAAGCCCATGAACAGCGTCTACAAGCTGGCCATTGCTTCGGTTTTCGTCGGGCTGTTGGTGTTCGGCCTGAAGTATCTGGCCTATGTGATGACCGGTTCGGTGGCGCTGTATTCCGATGCGCTGGAAACCATTGTCAACGTGCTGGCGGCGCTGGCGGCGCTGTGGGCCATTCATGTGGCGCAGCAGCCGCCGGACGAGGAGCACCCGTTCGGCCATCACAAGGCGGAGTATTTCTCCGCCTGGCTGGAAGGCGCGCTGATCGCACTGGCGGCGGGGGCGATCTTCCTTGAAGCATGGCAGGCGCTGGACAAGCCTCGGGCCATTTCTTGGAATGATCCGGGCCTGCTGGTGAACGCTGCTGCGGGCGTCATCAACGCACTGTGGAGTTTCGTGCTGATCCGCCAGGGGCGCAAGTTGCGTTCGCCGGCGCTGGAGGCCGACGGGCGGCACCTGCGGG
>JAJRRZ010000127.1 GCA_024279045.1 Alphaproteobacteria bacterium | reverse complement strand
GCGGGTATCGCCATGGTAACGGCCATCGTTTCGGTGCTCACGGGCATTGCCGTGCGGCGCGATGTGGCGATGACCGGCGAGATCACCCTGCGCGGGCGGGTGTTGCCCATCGGTGGGCTGAAGGAGAAGCTGCTGGCGGCGCTGCGCGGCGGCATCCACACGGTGCTGATACCGGAAGACAATGTGAAGGATCTGGCCGAGATTCCCGACAATGTGAAATCACGGCTGGAGATCGTGCCGGTGAAGCACGTGGATCAGGTCATCGAGCGGGCGCTGGTGAACAAGCCGGAGCCGATTGAGTGGTCGGAGGAGGAAGCCGAGTGTCCACCGCCGGCGGCCACGGATGAAAAGCCTGGCGAAACCGGTGTAACGCAGGCGCATTGAGGCTTCAGGTCTATCTTCTGACTCAAAACTTGCGTGCGGCATGTGCCTTTTGGCTGCATGCCGCACGTTTTTGTTCTCGGCGATAACGCCGCTATTGCCGGCGAACGAAAAAACGTCGCCATTTTGCCAAAATATCTCTGAAAAACATTCATGCAGCAGATCGAATGTGAATCATTCCCGTCTTTTTCACTTGAATGCACCTTTCGTTGTCTGGCGTTTGAATGAATGCAAGCACCGTAAAGACACCACTACTGCACGGGTGGGGGCGTTGTTTCTCTCTGTGGCGCTTGACGCCGGCATATGGTGCACGCCACAGTGCGCGCATGTTGCGTGGAACAGTCATTCATTTGCTGCTGGCTCTGATCGTTGGCGGGGTGGTGGCTTCCTTGCCTGCGGTTGCGCAGGGTGAGGCTGAGCGGACCAATGCCGAGCAGGTCAATGCTCATGGTTTGCCGCGAGCGCAGATATTGATCCCGGCAGGGCAGGGGGCACAAGGCAGCAGGATGGGGCGGCGTATCGAGGTGGAGGTGGCCGCCACGGATGCAGCCCGTGCGCGGGGGTTGATGTTTCGCCGCGACCTGGCTGATGATGCCGGCATGCTGTTCGTCTGGCGCAGTCCGCAGCAGGTGGCTTTCTGGATGAAAAACACGCTGATACCGCTGGACATGATATTCATCGGTGCGGATGGTTGCGTTGTGCGCATTCACGAGAATGCACAACCGGGCGACCTGACTCATATTCCTTCCCTTGCGCCGGTGATAGCGGTGCTGGAGGTGAAGGCGGGAATGGCGCATCGGCTGGGCCTGCGCCAGGGCGTGTGCCTGAAGCTGCCACGTGTGCAGGATTTTGTGCAACCCACCTTGCGCGGTACCGTACGGGGCGATAGATAGCGGGTGTTGAAGAGCGTTGCCGGCTTAGCTCAGTTGGTAGAGCACCTGATTTGTAATCAGGGGGTCGGGGGTTCAAGTCCCTCAGCCGGCACCAGTAACATCAATAGATCATGGAGCTTGTTTGGCTATTGGCATCAGTACCATGCCGCGCATGGCACATGAAATGTGATTGCCTTGGACAGCTGTGTCTTTCGTGTTGAACCCAAGTGTCCGCCGGTGCTATAGCTCGCCGTGTTCGCCCGCTAGACCGCACGGCAGCTCTTTCGGGCTTTTCCACTGACGGAGCGTAGCGCAGCCTGGTAGCGCACCACACTGGGGGTGTGGGGGTCGCCGGTTCAAATCCGGCCGCTCCGACCACGCACGTTGTGCGTTTGACTTCTTGCAGACTGGTGAAGCATGCCGAGAGGACTGCGCTCTTCCATTGGCCGGGCGCTCGAACGCTGTATTATGGTGTGCACGTTGTGCGTTTGACCTCTGAAACTGGTGAAGCCTGTCGAGAGAATTGCGCTCTTCCATTGGCCGTGTGCGCGAAAGCTGCGTATGGCGTGTGCGTTGTGCGCCTTGACCTCTGCAGACTGGTGAAGCATGCCGAAAAGGCCGAGATTCTTCAGTGTCCCGCCCGGCAACTGGTGCCGTGCGTCATGCATTTTTCATTTTTGCAAACGGGGTCTTTCTTCTGTCGTGGGATCATTCAATGATGGGCAAGATAGTGCCCGCTGCAAATGCCCCTTGTGTGCGGATCGGTGTGGGCGCTATGATGCCTAAAAATTGAACCAGATATTTTTGTGGCGAAATAATGAGCATACGGCTCGGCTGCCTCAACCTGCACAACAATGTTCTGCTGGCTCCCATGGCGGGGGTAACCGATGCTCCGTTCCGTGCTGCCGCAGCACGGCTTGGCGCGGGGCTGACAGTGGCGGAAATGGCTGCTGGCAAGGAGTTGCTGGAGGGGCGCCAGCTGAAACGGCTGGCTTGCGATGCTGCTGGTGATGGCCCGTTCGTGGTGCAGTTGGCCGGGCATGATCCGAAGCTGATGGCCCGTGCTGCGGCTCTGGTGCTGGAACATGGCGCCCGGGCCATTGACATCAACATGGGCTGCCCGGCGAAGATGGTAACTGGCAAGCTTTCCGGTGCGGCGTTGATGTGCGAGGAGATGCTGGCGCTGGATATCGCGCGCGCCGTGCTGCACGTGGCGCGGGATGCCGGCGCGCCGGTGAGTGTGAAGATGCGCCTGGGCTGGGATGATGCCAGCCGAAATGCGCCGAAGCTGGCCGTCATGCTGGCTGATGCCGGGGTGGCGATGATCACCGTGCATGGCCGCACACGTCAGCAATTCTACGCAGGCAAGGCCGACTGGCGGGCGGTGGGTGAAGTGGTGCAGGCGCTGCGTGCCGCCGGACATGAGCGGCTGCCGGTGATTGTCAATGGCGATATTGCCGATGCTGCCGATGCGCGCCGGGCGCTGGCGCTGTCCGGGGCCGATGGGGTGATGATCGGGCGCGCTGCCACTGGCAGGCCGTGGCTGCCGGGCACGATAGCCGACACGTTGCAGCCGGGCCGGGGTATTGCTCCGTTGCCAGCAGTTCGGCAGGTGGCGGAAATTGCCCGCCTGCATGCGGACATGCTGGCCTTTCATGGCGAAAGGCGTGGGCAGCGCCGCGCGCGCAAGCATTTCAAGGCGGCGCTGATGCACTGGCGCGGGCAGGGCTGGCTCGATGCCGCCAGCGCACAACGGGCGGCAATGGTGTTGCTGCGCAGCGATGAACCGGCAGCCGTGCGTGCCGAACTGCGGCAGCTGCAGGACCTGGCCGCGGCCATGCAACCGGCGCTGGAGGCGTGTGCATGAGCAGAGTGAAGGACAATGCGCACAAGGAACTGCTGGACATGACAGCGCTGGCCCCGGCCATCCTGGCGGCCATGCCGGGGCCGCTTGTGGTCATCGATGCAGACAATGACATTCTCCACGCCAACGCCGCGGCGGAGAATTTCTTTCAGGCGTCGGCGAAGGCGTTGGCGCGGATGGGGCTAGCGGCCATCGCACCACCCGATTCCCCGCTCTACCGGGCGCTGGAGGTGGCGCGCACCAGCTCTGCCAGCGTCAATGAATACGACCTGGAGGTGGGAACACCACGCACCGGCGGGGCACGCCTGGTGGATGTGCGCGTGGCGGCCTTGCCGGATGTGCCCGGGGCGCTGGTGGTGCAGTTTTCGCCACGCTCGCTGGCGGAAAAGATCGACCGCCAGCTCTCCCATGCCTCTGCTGCGCGCACCGTGGCCGGGCTGGCGGCGATGCTGGCGCACGAGATCAAGAATCCGCTGTCGGGCATTCGTGGCGCGGCGCAGTTGATTGCCCCGCAGCTGAACGAGGGAGACGAGGAGCTGGCGCGGCTGATCATGGACGAGGCCGACCGCATCCGCGCACTGGTGGAGGAAATGGAGGCGCTGGGCGAGGAGCGCCCGCGCCCCTATGCGCCACTGAACATCCATACGGTGCTGGACCACGTGAAAAAGCTGGCCGAGGCCGGGTTCGCCGCGGGCATTCCCATTCGCGAGGCCTATGATCCCTCGCTGCCCGAAGTGCTGGGGGATCGCGACCGGCTGGTGCAGTGTTTCATGAATCTCATGAAGAACGCGGCGGAGGCCATCATCGAATCGGACAGGCCCGGCGTCATGGAGATTTCCACCGCCTATCGCCCCGGTGTGCGGGTGGCGCAGCCCGGTGGCGAGCTGCTGGCGCTGCCGCTGGAGGTGTGCGTGCGCAATACCGGTCCGGCGGTGCCGGACGATTTGCTGCCACTGATCTTCGAGCCATTCGTGTCGGGCAAGCCTTCTGGCCGCGGGCTGGGGCTGGCGCTGGTGGCCAAGGTGGTGCGCGATCATGGCGGTGTGGTGGAGTGCGATCGCGAGGGCGAATGGACGGTGTTTCGCGTGCGCCTGCCGGTGCATGGCGGGTGATTTCCGGAAGAGCGTATGGGGAGAATTCATGGCGGGAGAGACGATACTGGTGATTGACGACGATGCGGCGGTGCGCACGGTGCTTACCCGCGCACTGGCGCAGGCCGGGTTCAATGTGCGGGCCGGCACCAATGCCGCCGCCATGTGGGAGATGGCTGCCGCCGGTGAAGGTGAGGTGCTGATCACCGACGTGGTGCTGCCTGATGCGGAGGCCTTCGAGGTGTTGCCGCGGATCCGCAAGCGCCGCCCGGAATTGCCAATCATCGTCATGAGCGCGCGCAACACGGTAATGACCGCCATCCGCGCGGCAGAGCGCGGAGCATTCGAATATCTGCCCAAGCCATTCGATCTTGGCGAAATGCTTGATGTTGTGCGCCGTGCGCTGGAGCAGCGCCAGCGAGGCTTGCGCGAGCAGCCCGGCGTGGCGCAGGACGAAGAACGCCTGCCGTTGATTGGCCGCTCGCGCGCCATGCAGGAAATCTATCGCGTTATCGGCAGGCTGACGCAGACCGACCTGACGGTAATGATCCTGGGTGAATCGGGCACCGGCAAGGAGCTGGTGGCCCGTGTGCTGCACGACTACGGCCCGCGCAAGCGCGGCGCCTTCGTGGCGGTGAACATGGCGGCCATCCCCCGCGAGTTGATCGAATCGGAGCTGTTCGGCCACGAGAAAGGGGCCTTCACCGGTGCGGTGGCGCGCCATGCCGGG
>JAJRRZ010000126.1 GCA_024279045.1 Alphaproteobacteria bacterium | reverse complement strand
TCTCCAGCGCCGTGTCCTGCCCGCTCAATTCGCGCGCCTGCATGAATTGCGCCACCACGAAGATGGTCAGCAGAAAGATGAACACCAGCAGCAACTGGCTCATGGCATCGACGAAACCGGGCCAATAGATGTTGCCGGCGGTATCGCGGCGCTGTCTGCCGGTGCGCGCGGACATCACTTCACCGTCTGGCTGTCGGACTGTTCATCACCACCTCGCTGCTGCTGTTGCAGCAGTTCGGCGATCTGGCGCAACAGGTGCAGCATCTGCTGCTGGTCCTGGCTGTGGCCACGCGCCCAGTCGCGCATCAGGCGCTCCTCGGAGCGCATCTGCTGCACCATGTGGGTGATGGCGGTGGCCAGACGCTCAAGTGCCTCGCCGGTGCTGCGTGGCTCTTGTGGCTGCTGCGCGCTGGCCGCATGTGGCGCATCGGCAAGTGGCTGCTGGCGGCTGTGGCTGAGCAATTGCGCCAGCGCCTGCTGCAATTGCGCCATGCCCTGATGCAGGTGGGCCAGATCGCTGCGCACGCTGCCGGTGGCATCGGCTCCTTCACCGGCGGCAATATCGGTGATGGAAGAGAGCCAGTCTTCCACGTCTGTATAAAAGCGGTTCTGCGCCTGCGCCGCCTGCAGGTCGAGAAAGCCCAGCAACAGCGACCCGGCCAGGCCGAACAGTGAGGACGAGAAAGCTGTGCCCATGCCGGCCAGCGGCGCCTGCAGCCCGGCCTTCAATTCCTCGAAGATGGTGGCGCCTTGCGCGGCGCGCACATCGAGGTTGCGGATGACCTCGCCCACGGAAGCAATGGTCTGCAACAGCCCCCAGAAGGTGCCCAACAGGCCGAGAAACACCAGCAGTCCGATGAGATAGCGCGATATATCGCGCGATTCGTCCAGCCTGGAGCCAAGCGAATCAAGCAGCGAGCGCATGGCCTGGGGCGAGATGGGCCGGCCCGGATGATGCTCGCGCAACAGTGCCGCCATGGGAGCCAGCAACCTTGGCTGCCACTGCACCTGCTGCCCCGGGTCGGTGATGCGGAAGTGGTTGACCCAGTTAACCTCGCGGAACAGGCGGATGACCATGCGGAAGGTGTAGAGAACGCCCAGCAACAGGGCAAAGAGGATCAGCCCGTTCAGCCCCGGATTGGCCATGAAGGCCTCGCGAATGCGCGGAAACAGCACCGCCGCGATCAGCCCGGCCAGCACCAGGAAAACGATCATGCGCGCCAGATAGATGGTTGGGCGGGCAACGGAGAAGGTCTGTTCGTGATCACTCATGTCCGCCACGTTGTTGTTCCGGCTGCCCTTTTTCGCCCCGGCGAATCCCGTGCCGAACATTACCGGATGGGTGGCTGGATGGCAATCATGCGCTGCTTCGCATATGCACTGCCCACCACACACCGCATTGCCACGATGCCCTTCTTCCGCATGATGCCTCCGCGCATTGCCTCAACTCATTACCTTCACATAGTGCCTCCACGCATTGCCTCTGTGCACCGGGCTGGCCTATCATGGCCGCGCTGCAGGATCATCACGCAAGGGAACCACCATGCCCGCGCCCACCGCACAGGAAGCCCCCGCCCTGGCGGAAGAGATGGACTTCTCCCGCCCGCAGGCCGCCGGCGAGGCCGTAACGGCACTGGTGGAAACACTGAAGCAACAACACGCGCCGGATACGCACGAGTTCCGCAATGCCCTGCTCACGGGCGCGCGCGAGATCGTGCGGGCCATGCATGAAAGCGCTGAGCAGCAATTGCTGCGACACCGCCGCGGCATGCGCTGCGTGCGCTTCATCTCCGATGCCATGGATTCCTTCCTGCGGGCGCTGTTTGAGGTCGTCTCCAGCGACATCTACCCCCGCTCCAACCCCACCGCCGGCGAGCGGCTTGGCATGGTGGCCACCGGCGGCTACGGGCGCGGCACGCTGGCCCCGCAGTCGGACATCGACCTGCTGTTCCTGTTCCCCTACCGGCAGACGGCCTGGGGCGAGCAGGTGGTGGAATACCTGCTGTATCTG
>JAJRRZ010000125.1 GCA_024279045.1 Alphaproteobacteria bacterium | reverse complement strand
ATGTGGTGGTCATGATGCAGCTGGGGCATTGCATGGGGAAATGACGATGAGCGAGGATGTTTCCGTCGAAGGCAGGACACTGCTGCTGGTAGATGATGACCGCCCGTTTCTGAACCGGCTGGCCCGCGCCATGCAGCAACGTGGCTTCGCCGCGGTACATACCGCCGAGACCGTCGCCGACGCCTTGCAACAGGTGCAGGCCAACCCGCCCGACTACGCCGTGGTGGACATGCGGCTGGAGGACGGCAACGGGCTGGATGTCATCGAGGCTCTTGCCAAGCGCAAGCCGGAGGCGCGCGGCATCGTGCTGACCGGCTATGGCAACATCGCCACGGCGGTAACCGCCGTGAAGCTTGGTGCCATCGACTATCTGGCCAAGCCCGCGGATGCCGATGCCATCTTCTGCGCCCTGGTGGCCGAGCCTGGCACCAAGGCGGCGCTGCCGGAAAACCCCATGTCCGCTGATCGTGTCCGCTGGGAACACATTCAGCGCGTCTATGAACTGTGCAATCGCAACGTGTCGGAAACCGCACGGCGGCTGAACATGCACCGCCGCACCCTGCAGCGCATCCTGGCCAAGCGCGCACCGCGCTGAGCTGCCGCAGCGCAGGCTGGAAACGGGCTGGAAAAGCAGCATGCGCGGCTTGGTGCCCATGGATGTCAATATTTTGTTAGCCAACACATGCGAGAATCACTCCCGTGAACGGCAATGCAAACCTGTTGCTGGTGGTCGCCGCCGCGCTGATTGACGCCGACAACCGCGTGCTGCTGGCGCAGCGCCCGGCGGGCAAGAGCATGGCGGGGCTGTGGGAGTTTCCCGGCGGCAAGGTGCGGCCCGGTGAAACACCGGAAGCGGCGCTGATCCGCGAGCTGAAGGAGGAGCTGGGCATAGAGGTTTCGCCGCCATGCCTGGCGCCACTGACCTTCGCCTCGCATGCCTACGACGGCTTCCACCTGTTGATGCCGCTGTATGCCTGCCGCAAGTGGCGCGGCTTCGTGCAGCCACTGGAAGGCCAGCAGCTTGCCTGGGTGGAGAAACAGCGCCTGCGCGATTTCGCCATGCCGCCGGCTGACGAGCCACTGGTGGCCCATCTGCTGGATGCATTGCCCTGAGCGGGCGCGCCTTGGCGCACCTGGCCGATCAGCCACTGAAAGGCTTCGGAGGGACAGATGCCGCACGGCGCGCACAGCTATCGGGATTACGGGCTGCACCAGCGCCCCGGCGTGCGCCCCGCCCCGCGCCGCATGCTGCTGGCCATCGGCATCATGCTGGGTGGACTGCTGGTCATTACCGTCAGCGCCCTGGGTAGCTTGCTCTAGGCCGTGTGGACGAAGTTATTCAGGTTGACGGCGAAGGATTCCCAAGGAAGCGAGCATGTGATTCATGAGATGCCATCTGATTCCTTCTGCAAGGGAGATGGCATCCCATGAATCACATGCTCGCTTCCTTGGGAATCCTTCGCCGTCAACCTGAGTCATTTCGTCCACAGGACCTAGTATGGGCGCCCGCCCGCATTTGGCCGCATTTGCCCGGCACAGGCTTGCGCGAGCAAGCGGTGCGGGACCCTTTGTTCCGTGGCGCGTATCGGCTAGATTGCTGGCGAAGCAGCGCGTTGCGCTGATTCTGTCATATGTTCGGGACGGGTATCCTTGGAGTGATTGCGTAATGCAGCAGATGACCAGGTTCTTCGGCGCCGCTGCGCTGCTGGCGGGGGCGTTTGTCCTTCCGGTGCAGATGCCTTCCGCGCTGGGGCAGCAGGCCGCGCCGGGCCAACAAGCGGACAAGGCACCGGCGCCGGTAACGCCTTTCGGCCCGCGGGTGAAGCCGCCGCGCCTGGCGCCGGGCGAGAAAATGCCTACCCCCGCCGCGATGCCCCAGCCGCCCAAGCCGGAAGTGGTGGCGACACATGGTGCATGGCGTGTGGTGTGCGAGAAGGTGCCGGCAGCCGGCAAGCAGGGCAAGATGCAGAAGGCCTGCTACGTCTCCGCTACCGCTGCCGACCCGAAGCGCAAGGGCGTGTTCATCTCCGTCATTCTGCTGAAGATGCTTGGCAAGGATGGCAAGCCGGCGGGACACATGATCAACCTGCGTGCACCACTGGGGGTGTTCCTGCCCACCGGCATTGCTCTGGAGGTCGACGGCAAGCCCATTGCCCGCGCGCCATTCACGCGCTGCAATCAGCTGTTTTGCGAGAGCACCAATCAGGCCAGCAAGAAGACGCTGTCCAGCCTGCGCAAGGGCAAGAAAGCAAAATTCATCGTCTATGCCGCGCCGGGTGTAGGCCTGCCGGTGGAGATGAAACTCGCCGGTTTCTCCGCCGCCATGAAAAAGCTACAGCAGCTTCCCTGAGGCAATCGGACACCTCCGGAAACTGGGCATTTCGGGCGGAATATGATTCACTCCGGTGAGAAAGAAGCCTGAATCGCTGGAGGGGTGTCAGAATGAAGGGACAGAAGGGGTTCTGGGATATTGAGCACCGGCT
>JAJRRZ010000124.1 GCA_024279045.1 Alphaproteobacteria bacterium | reverse complement strand
GGAGCGCACATTCTGCCGTCTGAAGGACTTTCGCCGTATCGCAACCCGCTACGACAAACTGGCCAAAACTTTCCTCGCCGCCATCTGCATAGCTGCAATCGTAACATGGTGGCTCAATTGAGTCCGGAGCCTAGTCGAACGTGAAGAAAGGTCTGCACACTCTTTCACCTCCCCCCCTGCAAGGAGGAGGTCGGCGGCCCGAAGGGCTGATGGGCGGGGTCGGGCATGTCGTTAGTCGATCGTGAAGAAAAGTTTTGTGGCCGACGGTGTCGGCCACAAAACTTTTCTTCAGGAAAAATGATGCGTTGTGCCGGCTTGCGGCGGCGCTGCGCCGGCACAACAATATTTTTGCCTGAGGAAAATTGCAAGGTTTTGCGTCATTACGACGCAAAACCTTGCAATTTCCGCTGCATCAAGTTGCGTATTTTTCCTGTTCATGCATTGCCTTGTGAATAGTTCACGCTCGACTCGTTAGACATGCCCCAAAAGAGGCAAGGCTTTTGTCATTTTCGCCAGCCTGCCGGTTGGCAACCTCCTCCCTGTCCCTCCCCCTTTGCAGGGGGAGGGAGGCGAAATCGGCTGAACGGAAATTGCAGAGTCTTACGCCTCAAAAGGCCGCAGACTTGTGATTCCGACTACTGCAAGCTTACTGTTCAGGCTGGCATTTCAGTGTGTTGCGAAATAGTTCACGCCCGACAGCTTAAAGGGCTTCTTCATGGTGCGTCAAGAAAAGCTGAAGAACGCCATTACACTGCCATCACCCTCCCGCCACCGGTGGCCACACGGCCAGCGACTGGCCATCGCGCAGGCACACCTCGTCGATCCTGTCGGCATCGATGAAGTGCCCGTCCACCAGCACTAGGTGCACCTGATCGCGCGGCACGCCGAATTGCGCCAGCACATCGGCAATGCCGGCATCATCGGCCACCTCCACCACCGCCTCATTGTGCGCGCTGCGTTGCGGCGGCAGATACTGCTCCAACGTGGCGAACAGCTTCAGGGTAATGCGCATCTCTCTTCATCCACGAGGGGTTGCCGCGACCTGGCCCGCACCCGCCATTGCAGCCGCTCAGCCGATCATCTGCAACGCCAGCCACGGCATCAGGTTGAACAGATAGATCAGCATTTCATACAGTGCCAGCCAGCGGAAGTATGTCTTCTCGATCTCCTGCGCATCCACCGGCACGAAATAGCGCGTAACCGAAATGACGAACGGCCGCTTCAGCCACAAGAACAGCCACGCCACCGACAACAGCGCCAGGTTGAACACCGTCATCCAGCCGAAGAAGGCGGAAAGTTGCTGCATGGTCATGATCATGCCTCCCCTTGCAATGCACCTGTCTCACAGATGGGGAGGCGGGCAGACCATTTCATGCCTCGCGCGAAAGATCGACATAAGCCTCCGCGATACGTTCCGGCTGGTGCAGCAGCCTGTCCTTCCACTGCCGCAGCGGCAGGCGGCTCTGGATCAGCCCGCGCAACACCCCCACCATCTGCACATGCCCCGCCGTCTGCGCGCCAATCAGCCGGTCATCCTCGAACTCCAAGCGGATGTAGCGCCATTCGTCATCGTTGCGCAGCACCGCGCGCTCGCCACCCGCGCCCTCGTGCCTGCCGAAGCTGGTGGTGATCAGCCCCGCCGTGTCCAGCACGTTCATCGGCAGCGCGCAGTGATATTCCGCATCACCCCCGGCCATGTTCTTCGCCGCCACCACGGCCTGTTCCACCGCCACCGGCTGAATGGCAAGCGTGGAGAAATCGCCAGTGGAGAAATC
>JAJRRZ010000123.1 GCA_024279045.1 Alphaproteobacteria bacterium | reverse complement strand
TTTTGCGGTTGTCGCACAACCAGCGTGTTGCGGCGTGATCAGAAGCCCATGCCGCCCATGTCCGGCGCACCGGCAGCAGGGGCCTTCTCCTCCTTGGGCTTCTCGGCGATCATCGCCTCGGTGGTGATCAGCAGCCCGGCAACGGAGGAAGCATCCTCCAGCGCGGTGCGCACCACCTTGGCCGGGTCGATGACGCCCATCTTGAACATGTCGCCATACTCTCCGGTCTGGGCGTTGTAGCCAAAGGCGTAGTCCTTCTCCCCGGCCACCTTGCCGACAACCACCGCGCCTTCCACGCCGGCGTTTTCGGAGATCTGACGGATGGGCGCCTCCAGCGCACGCTCGACAATCTCGATGCCCGCCTGAACGTCTTCATTTTCGCCCTTCAGGCCGGACACCGCCTGCTTGGCGCGCAGCAGGGCCACGCCACCGCCAGGAACAATGCCTTCCTCCACCGCGGCGCGGGTGGCATTGAGCGCATCGTCCACACGATCCTTGCGCTCCTTCACCTCCACCTCGGTGGCGCCGCCAACCTTGATGACGGCCACGCCGCCAGCCAGCTTGGCCAGACGCTCCTGCAGCTTCTCCTTGTCGTATTCCGACGTGGTGGTCTCGATCTGCTGCTTGATCTGGTTGACACGCGCCTCGATGTCGGCCTTGTCGCCGGCGCCGTCGATGATGGTGGTGTTCTCCTTGTCCACCACCACGCGCTTGGCGGTGCCGAGCATGTCCAGCGTTACGTTCTCCAGCTTGTGGCCCAGCTCCTCGGAGACCACCTGGCCACCGGTGAGGATGGCGATGTCCTGCAGCATGGCCTTGCGGCGATCGCCAAAGCCCGGCGCCTTCACCGCGCACACCTTCAGGCCGCCGCGCAGACGGTTGACCACCAGCGTGGCCAGCGCCTCGCCCTCGACGTCCTCGGCGACGATCAGCAGCGGCTTGTTGGCCTGCAGCACCTGCTCCAGCAGCGGCAGCATGGGCTGCAGCGAGCTGATCTTCTTGTCATGCACGAGGATGAACGGATCCTCCAGCTCGCAGAGCATCTTGTCGGCATTGGTAACGAAGTAGGGCGAGAGATAGCCGCGGTCGAACTGCATGCCTTCCACGACCTCCAGCTCGGTCTCCAAGCCCTTGTTCTCTTCCACGGTAATGACGCCCTCGTTGCCGACCTTCTCCATGGCCTCGGCAATCAGCTCGCCAATCTCGCGCTCGCCATTGGCCGAGATGGTGCCCACCTGCGCCACCTCCTCGGAGGTCTTCACCTTCTTGGCGTTCTTCTGCAGGTCTTCCACCACCGCCTTCACCGCCTGGGTGATGCCGCGGCGCAGATCCATCGGGTTCATGCCGGCTTCCACCAGCTTCATGCCCTCGTGGGCGATGGCCTGGGTCAGCACCGTGGCGGTGGTGGTGCCATCACCGGCCACATCATTGGTGCGGCTGGCCACCTCGCGCACCAGCTGTGCGCCCATGTTCTCGAACTTGTCCTCAAGCTCGATCTCCCTGGCCACGGAGACACCGTCCTTGGTGGTGCGCGGCGCGCCGAAGGCCTTTTCGATGACCACGTTGCGGCCCTTCGGCCCCAGCGTAACCTTCACCGCATTGGCCAGCACGTCGATGCCGCGCAGCATGGCCTTGCGCGCATCGGTGTTGAAAACGACTTCCTTCGCAGACATGGCTTCTTACCCCTTTACCGTTATGCCGTTTGTCCCGTGAGTGGTCTTGCCGATGATTCCGCCGAACCTTGCGGCGTTCACCCGGTCGATCACTCGATAATGCCGAGAATGTCCGACTCCTTCATGATCAGCAGCTCCTCGCCGTCGATGGTAACCTCGGAGCCCGACCACTTGCCGAACAGCACCTTGTCGCCCGGCTTCACATCCAGCGGCACCAGCTTGCCAGCCTCGTCGCGGGCGCCAGGGCCAACGGCCAGCACCTCGCCCTGCTGCGGCTTCTCCTTCGCCGTGTCGGGAATGATGATGCCGCTGGGCGTCTTGTTGTCTTCCTCGATGCGGCGGATGAGCACGCGATCGTGCAAGGGACGGAAAGCCATTGCCTCTTCTCCTTGACCTGAACGTTAAAACCCCACGAATGAGCAAACTCCCCTTCCAGTCAGCCGCTGGCAGGGAGGAACATTCCATAGCTTTCCGCGCACGGGGCGCTTTTGCCCGGCAGGCGCGGAGAAGCTGTTAGCACTCATTCAAGGTGAGTGCTAACAGCCGCGCTGGAAATAGGAAAGAGATGTGTCGCGGTCAAGAGGGAAAGGCGCAAAAATGTTCGGAGGCGTTGCCATTGGCAAATGATGGTAAATGCGTGCCGCAAGCGCGGCCATGCCGGCAAATCAGCGCCGTGGCTGCCGTTCTGCCCTAGGGTCTGGACTCAATACCTGAGCACTCCCCATGGGCATTTTGGCTGCATATCAGGCGGTTTTTCGTTCTTGCCAATAGCTCCACTATTGCCTGCGAACGAAAAACCGCTGCTATTTTGCCAAAATGCCCATGAGCAGCACTCATTTATTGAGACCAGACCCTGGCGGCGTCGAACCACCAGGTATCCAGCACGCCGCGGGCGTATTTCGGTTTTGTCTTCGGCCTGCCGAACTTGTCCCACCAGGCAATGGTGTGGCTGGCCTTGAACCAGTGCGGCACCCAGAAGTGCAGTGCCCTCAGGCTGCGGTCCAGCGCCCGCGCGGCGGTGGTCAGCTCTTCGCGCGAGCGCGCGGCAATGACCCGTTCGATCAGCGCATCGATGCCCTTGTTCGCCACCCCGGCGATGTTGAAACTGCCCGGCGTGTTCGCCGCCTTGCTGCCGAAGAAGGCGCGCAGCTCCACGCCGGGGGTGAGCGAAAACACATAGCGCTGCGGGATGATGTCGAAGTCGAAGTTCTTCAGCCGCCGCTGGAACTGCGCCGACTCCACCAGCCGGATGGAAGCATCGATGCCGAGCAGTTTCAGGTTGCGCACATAAGGCGCAATAACTCGCTCGAAGGCCGGTGAGGCAATGAGAAACTCGATATCGAAGCGCTCGCCCTTGTCGTTCACCAGCCACTGTCCCTGTCGCTTCCAGCCTGCTTCCTGCAGCAGCCGGAAGGCCTCTCGCAGCAGCTTCCTGTCCTGCCCGGAGCCATCGGACAGCGGCGGGCGGATGGCCTGGCCGAAGGCTGCCGGTGGCAGGTGCTCGCGCAGCGGCTGCATCAGCTTCAGCTCCGCCGGCGTGGGCTTGCCCGTGGCCTTCAGCGGCGAGTTCTCGAACACCGACTCGGTGCGTTTGTAGAGCCCGTAAAACAGCTTGGCGTTCGTCCACTCGAAATCGAAGGCGAAGTTCAATGCCTGGCGGGTTTTCGGGTGAGCGAATTTGGCGCGCCGCAGATTGAGGAAGAAGCCTTGCGCACCGGAGGGGCGATCGTCGGGCAGCACCCCCTTGATCAACCGTCCCTCGCGCACCGCCGCAATGTCATAGGCCGTGGCCCAGTTGCGCGAGACGAACTCCTCGCGCAGGTCGATCTCGCCGGCCTTCAGCGCCTCCAGCTCGGCGGTGTGGTCGCGGAAGTAGAGGAACTTGATCTCGTCGAAATTCCAGCGTCCGCGATTCACCGGCAGGTCTTTCGCCCAGTAGTCCTTGCGCCGTTCGTAAGTGATGAAGCTGCCCTGCCTGAACGCCTTGATGCGATAGGGCCCGGAGCCAAGCAGCGGGGTGAGGCCCGACTTGCTGAAATCGTGCGTGTCGAAAAACGCCTTCGACAGCACCGGCAGCGTGGCGACGATGCGCGGCAGGTCGCGCACATTTTCACCCCGGAACGCATACCGCACCTTCAATGGCGAAAGCACCTCGCATGCCACCACATCACGCAGGCTGATGCGATATTGCGGGTGGCCCTTCTCCTTCAGCAGCTGGAAGGTGTGGCAGACATCCTCGCCGCGCACCGGTGAGCCGTCGGCGAAACGGGCCGCTTCACGCAGGCCGAACACCACCGAGCGACCATCCGCCGCCACGTCAGCCCATTCAGCAATCAGCCCGTAGACGGCATCCGGCTCGTCGCCCGCCGGGGTCATCAGCGTATCGAAGGTCATCTCCAGCCCGTCCGCCGCATCGCCCTTCAGGATGAACGGATTGAGCGAGTCGAAGCTGCGCAGGCCGGAGGTGCCCACCGTTACCATGCGCCCGCCCTTCGGCGCATTCGGGTTGACGTAGTCGAAATGCGCAAAATCCGGCGGATACTTCAGGTCGCCGAAGGCCGACAGTCCATGCCGCGGCTCGGCCTGTGCCAACTGCACCGTCAACAGCGGCAATGCGGCCAGCAGCATCCATCTCATACCCATCATCCGCCCCTCCCACAAGGAACGCAGCAGATTCAGGCCCCATGAATTAGGGTCTGGACTCAGAGCTTAAGCACTCCCCATGTGCATTTTGGCTTCATATCAGACGGTTTTTCGTTCTTGCCAATAGCTCCACTATTGCCTGCGAACGAAAAACCGCTGCTATTTTGCCAAAATGCCCATGAGAAGCACTCATTTATTGAGACCAGACCC
>JAJRRZ010000122.1 GCA_024279045.1 Alphaproteobacteria bacterium | reverse complement strand
GGTGGTGCGGGCGGTGGGAGTCGAACCCACACGGGTTGCCCCACGGGAACCTAAATCCCGCGCGTCTGCCAGTTCCGCCACGCCCGCGACGTTCGGCGCGCTCGCGCGCTCTATAGCAGAGGGTTTTGCCCCGTGCCAGTGCCCGGCGCGGCAAAACGGCCATGCATCGGGGTCGATTCAACAGACCAACTCCGCCAGCAGCGCTCCGGCATGGGGAATCAGATCGGAGGCGATCAGGCCCGGCCCGGCACGCTGTGCAGCTTGCGCATGCAGCCAGACGCCGGCATAGGCGGCATCAAGGCTAGGCATGCCACGCGCCAGCAGCGCGCCGATGATGCCCGCCAGCACATCGCCGGAGCCGGCGGTGGCCAGCCATGCCGGTGCATCGGCCTGGATCACCACCCTGCCCCGCTCGTCCGCCACCACGGTATCGCCGCCCTTGAGCAACACGATGCACCCAGCGCGCGCGGCGGCCTGCCTGGTGCGCTCGATCTTGCCCATGCCGCCATTGTCATCACCGGCCAAGTCGGGAAACAGCCGGGCGAATTCGCCCTCGTGCGGGGTCATGATCACCGCGCCGCGGCGCTGGCCAATGGCCTCGAACAGCACCTCCGGCGCATCGGCGAAGATGCTGAACACGTCCGCATCCAGCACCAGCGCCACATCCGGCGCTTCGCGCAACACTGCCAACACGATCTCGCGGGCGTGCGCGTTCACCCCCGCCGCCGGGCCAATAACCGCCGCCCGCGCCCGCTTGCGCCGCAGCACGTCCAGAAAGGCCGGAGCATCACCGGCCTCGTCCAGCATGATTTCGGTTACATGGGCCGCCTGCACCAGCAGTGCCTCGCGCTGCCCCGCCAGCGACACCACCCCGGCCCCGGCGCGCAGTCCGGCCTGCGCCGCCAGCCGCGCCGCGCCGGTGTGCAGCGCATCGCCCGAAAGCACCACCAGCGAGCCGCGCGCATACTTGTGCACATCCGCCGTCAGCCGCGGCAGGGCATGGCGCCACAGCACCGGATCGTTGCACAGCGCCACCGGCGCGATCTCGTTCAGAACCATGTCGGGAATGCCGATGTCGGCAACACTGACACTGCCGCACATCTCGCGCCCCGGCAGCAGCAGATGCGCCGGTTTCAGGCGAAAGAAGGTAACCGTGGCATCCGCGGCAATGGCTGCACCAAGCGGCTGGCCGTTGTCGCCATGCACCCCGGAGGGCACATCCACCGCCAGCACCCGCACCGCTCCAGCGGCGCGCGCGGCATTCACCCGCTCCACCATGCGCGCAACATCGCCCGCCAGCGGCCTGTCCAGCCCGGCGCCAAACAGCGCGTCGATGACAACGTTGAAAGCCTCCAGCCAGGCGCTGCCGCGCGCCAGCGCTTCGCTCAGCGGCAGCTCCTCGCCCGCATACCGGGCGGCGGCCAGGGCGGCATCGCCCCGCAACCGGTCACGCGGCGTCGTTGCCGCCAGCGTAACCTTGCAGCCTTGCGCCGCCAGCAGGCGAGCCGCCACCCAGCCATCGCCACCATTGTTGCCGGGGCCGGCCAGCACCAGAATGCGCTGCCTCGATCGCAACATCGATCTGGCCATGCCGGCAACG
>JAJRRZ010000121.1 GCA_024279045.1 Alphaproteobacteria bacterium | reverse complement strand
TTGAGGAAAAATGAAACAAAATCCCCGCTTTCCAGGCTTGAAAAGCAGCCGCCTCCAGGACTGAAGGCCACACAAGCCGCCAATCAAGCTCCCCCTGCCAGCCAGCACGGCCAAATCATGGTGTTTCCGGAAGTGTCCATATGCAAACAGTGTCCTGTGCACCATGATTCCCCCGGGCTTGAGGATGCGCACGCATTCGCTGGCGGCATCCCAGGGGCGTTCCAGGTGTTCGAACACATCGAATGATATTATGGCATCAAATGTGTTGTCTTCAATTTGAGGGCAGTGGCAGATATCGGCCCGAATGATGTTTTCATTTTTTGGTTCTATATCTATTCCGTAATACTCGTATCCTTTTGAGAATATCTTCCTTTCCCCTTCTCTTGCTCCTATGTCAAGAAGCTTCTGGTGACTTCCTTCCCTAATTTTTCTTTCCAATATTTTAATTATTTCTCTATCTGCGTCTCTTATGACATTTATTCTATCGTCCCATGATTGGTAATAGTCCATTCTCCCAAGGGTGTGTTCGAACAACTTCTTGAGAATTTTTATTCTTGCGTTACGCACCCTTGCGAGGATGGATGGCATGTTCGTGCCCCGTGAGAAGCGAGTTGTTTGTTACTGATTGTGCACGTCGTCGGACAGGCCGCTGCCGCGCTCGGTCATGGGCACGTAATCGCGCCGCACCGGCCCGGTGTAGAGCTGACGCGGGCGGCCAATCTTGCGGTGCGGGTCGGCGATCATCTCGCGCCAGTGGGCGATCCAGCCCACCGTGCGGGCGATGGCGAACAGCACGGTGAACATGTCGGTGGGGAAGCCCAGGGCGCGCAGGGTGATGCCGGAATAGAAGTCGATGTTCGGATACAGCCCGCGCGAGAGGAAGTAGTCGTCCTTCAGGGCCATTTCCTCCAGTTGTCGCGCCACCTCGAGCAACGGGTCGTTGGCATCGCCCACTTCCGCCAATACCTCCTGGGCAATCTGCTGCATGATGCGCGCACGTGGATCGTAGTTCTTGTAGACGCGATGCCCGAAGCCCATCAGGCGGAAGGGGTCGTTCCTGTCCTTGGCGCGCGCGATGAATTCCGGAATGCGCTCCGGCGTGCCGATCTCCATGAGCATCTTCAGCGCTGCCTCGTTGGCGCCGCCATGCGCCGGGCCCCACAGGCAGGCAATGCCCGATGCGATGCAGGCGAACGGGTTGGCGCCGGACGAGCCGGCCAGCCGCACCGTGGAGGTGGAAGCGTTCTGCTCGTGGTCGGCATGCAGGATGAAGATGCGGTCCAGCGCGCGGGAGAGAATCGGGTTGACGTGATAGTCCTCCGTCGGCACCGCGAAACACATGCGCATGAAGTTGCTGGCATAATCCAGCTCGTTGCGCGGATAGATGAAGGGCTGGCCCAGCGAATACTTGTAGGCCATGGCGGCCAGCGTGGGCATCTTGGCGATGATGCGGCGGGTGGCCACCTCGCGCTGGTAGGGGTCGTTGATGTCGGTGCTGTCGTGGTAGAAGGCCGACAGCGCGCCGACCACAGCCACCATGATGGCCATGGGGTGGGCATCGCGCCGGAAGCCGCGGAAGAAGCTGGAGATCTGCTCGTGCACCATGGTGTGCTGGGTGATCTCCTGCTCGAAGCGGGTGCGCTCCTCCTGTGTGGGCAGGTCGCCGTATAGCAGCAGGTAGCAGGTTTCCAGATAGTCGCCGTAGCGCGCCAGTTGCTCGATGGGATAGCCGCGGTAGAGCAGGATGCCCTGCTCGCCGTCGATGAAGGTGATCTTCGATTCGCAAGAGGCGGTGGAAGTGTAGCCGACATCGAAGGTGAACACCCCGGCGTCGCGATACAGCGCGCGCACATCCACCGCATCCGGCCCCATGGTGGGGCGCAGCACCTTTAGCTCGTGCTCCTGGCCATGTATTTTCAGGATGGCGGCATCGTCGTTTCCGGTGGTGTCGCTGGCTTTGCTCATGGGTTCGACAAATCCTCCCGTCGCGTGGCTCGGCGTTCCGCGTGCGTGGCACCGAAAATGCTGCAATTGTCGTGCACTGGATGTGCTCATGGCTAGCCCATCCGCGTCCGATTGGCAAGAAATCCGGCCACGCAGGCGGGCGGATACCCTTCCTTAACCATGTCCGTTTACCTTTTTCGCGAAATGACAATCAGGTCCGCAAAAATCACAACGACAGGTATCGGGACATGGTGTTTGCGTGGTTTGCAAGCAGGCGGCGCGGCAAGCGTGCGACGCTGGACACGAGGGTATTCGAGCAGGTGCTGGCCAGTGGCGATGCGGATGCATGCATGCGCTTGGCGGAGCAACTGCTGGCGTTCATCGACAACGATACCACCCCGGAGGCCGAATGCGCGCTGGTGATGCCCTATGTGGAGCGGCTGGCCTGTTGTCCGGATCGCGATGTGCGTGCGCGTGTGGCGGAACTGGCGCGGGATTGCAGCCGGCTGGCGCCACAGGTGGTATTCGCCATTGTCGGCGACGAGGACGACATTGCCCTGCCGTTCATTCTGCATGCTTCGGTGCTGGATGAAAAGAAACAGCTGGCCATTTTCCGTGCTGGCGATGCGGCGCGGCGGCTGGCGGTATGCCAGCGCCCGGATGTGGCTACGCAGGTGCTGGACGAGGCGATTGCAAGCAAAGAGCGCGAGGCGCTGCTGGCCTGTCTGAAATATATGGAGGCAGGGTTGTCGCCGGAGCAGGCGCGGCGCATCTATGCGCGGTTCAATGATGACGAGGAGATCGTCTCGGCCCTGTTGCGGCGCGAGGATCTGCCGCTGGAGGTGCGCGTGGCGCATGTGGAGGCGCAAACAGGTCGCCTGCGCGAAGTGTTGGCGCGCGATGAATGGCAGTCGGCGGCACAGGCGGCACACGCGGCAGTGGATCTGGAAGAGCAGGCGCTGGTGGACATTCTTGTTGGAGTTGGTGGCGCGGCAAGGCTGGAAACGGCGCTGGAATTCCTGGCGCGGCGCGGCAAGCTGACTGCGGCGGTGCTGTTGCGCGCGGCCCTGGCCGGGCATGTTGGTGTGCTGGTGCGGGCGCTGGCGTGGCTGGCGGGGATACGGGTGCAGCGGCTGGAAGCGGCCTTGCGGCCTGGCGCGTCGCTGGGTGTGGCGCGTGCGGCGCTGGCGCGCTCGGGCCTGCCGCAAAATGCCCATGCGCTGGTGCTGGGGGTGCTGCTGGCCGTGCGCAAGGTGGCCATTGACGACAATGGCGGGCTGGATGCGAAGGTGCCGGCGCTGGGGCCGCTGGTGCTGGAAGCCATTGCCGAGACGGACGTGCTTGGCGTCTCGGAAAAGATGGAGGCAGCCAGCCTGCTGCAGCGGCTGGGAGACGAGAATACCCGGGTGCTGGCAGCGCGCTTTGTACAGTCGCTGCTGCGCCACGCGGCGTGATGTTCAGTCATCCGTGCCCAACGCGGCCTTGACGCGAGCAATCACCTGATCGAACATCTGCGCCGTCAGTCGCCCGGTTTGCGTGTTGTAGCGCGAGCAGTGGTAACTGTCGATGAGTAGCCGTCCGCCGGGTAGCCGATGCTCTGCCCCATGCGCAAAGGGATGGCGCGCGCGCACCAGGCCATGGGCCATCAGCACCGCGTCATGCGCCACGCGGCCCAGCGCGAGGATGACGCGCAACGTGGGCCTTGCCCCGAATTCTGCCTCCAGAAAACGGTTGCAGGAGCGGATTTCCGCTGGAGTCGGCCTGTTCTGGGGCGGCACGCAGCGCACGGCGTTGATGATGACGGTATCGATCAGTTGCAGCCCGTCATCGGCGCGTGCGGAGTAGGCGCCACGGGCCAGGCCATGGCGTTTCAGCGTGCCATATAGAAGTTCGCCGGCAAAATCACCAGTGAAGGGGCGGCCCGTGCGGTTGGCGCCACGCAGGCCAGGCGCCAGGCCGATGATGGCCAACCGTGCATCATCAGGGCCGAAAGGTGGCACCGGAGCATTGAACCAGTCGGGATGCGACTTGCGCTGTTCGGCCAGGAAATCCGCCAGCCGCGGGCACAGACGGCAGTCTGGCGGCGGCAGGTGCTTGTTCCTGCCGCCGCTCGTGTTGCCACTGGCGTCAGTCATCGATTTCCATGTCTGCCGGCCCGGCGGGAGCGTAATCCTCTTCCGGTGGGCGCGGGCGTGGCGGGCGGCCAATGATGTCCTTCATTTCGTCCAGCTCGACGAACTCGTCGGCCTGGCGGCGCAGTTCATCGGCAATCATGGCCGGTTTGGTCTGCACCGAAGAAATGACGGAAACACGGCAGCCCATGTCCTGCACGGCCTCCACCAGCGAGCGGAAGTCGCCATCGCCGGAGAAGAGAATGACATGGTCCAGCTTCGGGGCCAGGCGCATCATGTCCACGGCCAGCTCGATGTCCATGTTGCCCTTGATCTTGCGCCGCCCCTGGCTGTCGGTGAACTCCTTCACCGGCTTGGTAACGACCATGTATCCGTTGTAGTCCAGCCAGTCGATGAGCGGGCGCAGGGGGGAGTATTCGGCCTCATCCAGCAGGGCGGTGTAGTAGATGGCGCGGATCAGGCGCGTGCGTTCGCGAAACCAGGCCAGCAGCTTCTTGTAGTCGATGTCGAAATTCAGCGTGCGGGCCGTGGCGTAGAGGTTGGAACCGTCGAGATACAGCGCGGTTCGCTCGTCCTTGTAAAGATGCATGTCGGTTTTCCTGACCAGGCGGTTGTGATGGGTGCGGAAAATCGGACGCCGTGCCGGAAAGGGGTGCATCCCCGCGGGGGAATGACGTGATGAATGAAATGTGTCTGTTGAAGGTGCAACACTATCCGGAACAGTATCCATTACATGGACTGCCAAAGCATATGGATGCCGTCAAGCATATTGGCGCCGCAAGGCTCGTATTCACGCAATCATGACCAGCATTTCATCAGGTGATGAAGAAGCAGAGGAAAACATGCCGAAAATATATCGAATGTTTCTGGGGCTGGGCGCCAACGTGTGCGGGCGCTGGGGTGCGCCGCAACAGGCGCTGGACCGGGCCGTGGCCGAACTGGCGGCGCTGGAACAGGTGGAAGTGCTGGGGGTTTCCGGCCTGTGGCGCAGTGCTCCGTTCGGCATTTTGCGTCAGCCGCCGTTTCTCAACGCCGTGGTGATGGTGCGCACGGCACTGGCGCCGCACGGGATGTTGCAGCAACTGGTGATGCTGGAGCGCGCCGCCGGGCGCCTGCGTGGTGTGGACTGGGGCGCGCGGGCGCTGGACATCGACCTGCTGGCTGCCGACCGATCCGACGGCAGTGGCATCGTGGCGCGGCCAGTGGGCATGGGCAGAGGCGCGCGGGGCCGGAGCGCGCACAGGTGGCAGCGGCGGGGGCTGGTGCTGCCGCATCCGGGATTGGTGGAGCGCTCCTTCGTGTTGTTGCCGCTGGTGGAGGTCGCGCCGGACTGGCGGCACCCGCTGCTGGGGGCAACGGCCAGCACCCTGCTGGCGCGCCTGCACGGGCGCGCGGTGGCTGCGTGTCAGCCTCTCAAACCTGTCGAAAAAGCAATGTGTTCACATTTCGGTGCGGTTGGGGCGCAAGAGTGGCGCGGCTATTGACATGCGGCGGTTGCCTGCGTCAACTCTTCCGGTGTTCGAATGACGACTCAAGAGGCCGCCTTTGAATGGCGCCGTCTTTGGATTTGCGCTGCCTTTGCGTGGCGTACGGGGAAGGACATCACCATGCTCAAACGGATCATGATTTCGCTGCTGGCGGGCGGCTTTCTGTTGGCGGGCGCGCCTGCGTGGCAACAGGCCACAGGTGGCGAGGCGCAGGCGGCGCCAGTGAACGACAAGAAAACCAGGGCCAAGCGCAAGGCAGTGCGCTACAAATTCGTTCAGGTGCGGCGAGTGTCGCGCGTCAAGAAGCCTCGGCGCAAGGTGAATTTCACTTCCGCGCGGCGCAATGCGGCCAAGGTGCGCCCTGCCGCTCGCACGGAAGTGCGGGACAAGAAGCGCGATGTGCGTGTGGCTACGTTGCTTGGCAGCGTTTCCAGAAGTCAGCCGCAGCGGCGCGAGGGGCAGATCTATGCCAATGGCCGCTATCTGGGAAAGACCATCGTGCCGTTCAAGCGCAAGATGAAGCCCGGCTCCATCCTGGTGAAAACGCGCGAACGTGCGCTCTACTACGTGTTGCCCGGAGGCAAGGCGGAGAAATATGGTGTTGGCGTGGGGCGTGAAGGCTTCACTTGGACGGGGCGGCACCGCATTACGGATAAGAAAAAATGGCCCGAATGGCGTCCGCCGGAAGAGATGAAAAAGCGCGAACTTGCCAAGTATGGCCGCAAGTTGCCCGACGTGATGCCCGGCGGGCCGGACAATCCGCTCGGTGCGCGGGCGCTGTATATCGGAAGCACGCTATACCGCATTCATGGCACCAACAATCCACGCTCCATCGGCAAGTTCGTCTCTTCGGGCTGTATCCGCATGCTCAATGACGAGGTCAGCGAACTGTATGAAAAGGTGAAAATCGGCGCGCGGGTGGTTGTCGAAGACTGACAGGGCAATCGCATTTGGGACATTTGCGATGGGTGGCTTGAAAAAATGCTCTCCCTGTTCGTCATTGCCGGGCTTGAGCCGGCAATCCAGAATGGTGGGGTCAGGCGTCTGCCACTCTGGATGCTCGGGTCAAGCCCGGGCATGATGTGAAATGGAGACGTTGCTGCACACATGTAACGTTCATTGATGCCAAATGCGATAGCCCTGCGAAGACTAAGCCTCGATATTGCCAGCAGGGTGAGCCGGGTGTATAAGTTGACCGAGAGACAGTTGTGAATGTGTGCCGCCCGTTGCGGGCGGCACTCTTTTGCCGTTGTGCATGCCGTTGCGTGAAACGGCAGGCCATGCCGTCCATCGCCACTTAGCAATTCGGAGCTGAATCTGAGATGGCCCGTGTAACCGTAGAAGACTGCATCGAGAAGGTTCCCAATCGTTTCGATCTGGTGCTGCTGGCGGCGTTTCGTGCCCGGCAGCTGGCGCAAGGCGCGCCGCTGACCGTGGAGCGCGACAACGACAAGAACTCCGTTGTTGCGCTGCGCGAGATCGCCGAGGGCACCATTGTGCCGGAAGATCTGCAGGAGCAGCTCATTCATACGCTGCAGAAGCACGCGGAAGTGGACGAGGCAGAGCCTTCCGAAGCGCCGCTGCTGGCAGGCCAGCAGCAGGCGGAGGAATCTGCCGAGGATGTGGTGGAAGGCGAGCGCATGAGCGAGGAGGAGCTGCTGATGGGGCTGGAAGGTCTGCCGCCGGCGGAAAGCCCCGGCTCGCAGCGTTCCGGCTACTGAGCGCGAATGCGATATCGACGCCCGCGCCCGGCGCGGGCGTTTTTGCGTGTTTCATGGAGGCAGCTCCGCCTCCATTGTCAGGAACGGCGTTACACAGGTGCACTGCATGAACATGAACGCTCCCGTGGAAAAACCCAATGCCGTGGTGGAGGCCGGCAACGTGCGCTTCGGCAACGATTTGCCGCTGTCGCTCATCGCCGGGCCGTGCCAGCTGGAATCGCGCGAACATGCGCTGATGCTGGCGGAGCGCCTGGCCGAACTGGCGCAGGCGCAAGGCATCGCGGTGGTTTTCAAGTCGTCCTTCGACAAGGCCAACCGCACCTCGTTGAGCAGCGCGCGGGGTATCGGCCTGGAGCCGGCGCTGGACATTTTTGCCGAAATTCGCGAGCGCTTCGGCCTGCCCGTGCTGACCGATGTGCACTGGCCGGAACAGTGCGCCAAGGTGGCCGAGGTGGTGGACATCTTGCAGATCCCCGCCTTCCTGTGCCGCCAGACCGATCTGCTGGTGGCGGCGGCTGAAACGGGCAGGGTGG
>JAJRRZ010000120.1 GCA_024279045.1 Alphaproteobacteria bacterium | reverse complement strand
GCCCCATGTGGCGGTTGGTGGCGGTTGGCGGCTTCTTGCCGTGGCCTGCCGGCCCGCCTGACCTGATGGCAGCCGGTATATGCGCGCGGCGCGCCGGCTGCAAGCCCGCCGGCACCATCCAGGCACCTCCTGCTGAAACAGCCATCGTCCAGGCACACTTCATCCAGGCACACTTCATCCAGGCACACTTCGCCCAGGCATTCTTCACCCAGGCATCACTGCCCATGCATGCCGCGCTGGTTAAGTGCACCTTAACCGGAATGCGCGAAGTTGCCCGCAAGGGGCCCCGCTTCGGCATGGGCGGGTGAATCGTCAAATCAGCTAGGGTTTCTCAAGCGACATGCACGCGCACACGGGCAATGTGGACGGAGCGGTGATTCCGCGCGCGCTGCGCGCCTTCATCCGGCGGCGGTTGCTGGAGCTGGCAGGGCTGGTGCTGCTGGGCGCGGCGGTGTTGCTGACGTTGGCGCTGGCGACGTGGTCGATCACCGATCCGTCGCTGGACAGGGCCATCAATGGCGACATTCACAATCTGCTGGGCTGGCCCGGGGCGGTGGTGGCGGATCTGATGATCATGCAGCTGGGGCTGGCGGCGGTGCTGCCGGTGGTGGCGCTGACCATCTGGGCCAGCCGCCTGATAGCGCTGAAACCCGTGGCGCGGCTGTGGGCGCGCATCATCTGGCTTTTGCCGGCGGTGATGGCGGCGGCGGGCTTTCTTGCCGCCTGGCCGGCGCCTTCCGGCTGGCCGCTGGCCACCGGCCTGGGGGGCAATCTGGGCCTGGCGCTGTTCGAGGCCGTTCATGCGTTGCTGGCGCTGGTGATGCAGCCGCTGGCGGCCAGCATCGTTGCAGCGGTGGTGCTGCTGGGCCTGACGCTGTTTGCCCTGCTGCGGGCGCTGGACATTTCCGGCGATGCGCTGGTGCGTGCCGCTGGCGTACTGGGTGAGCGGCGGCAACAGAAAGTGGCCGCAGGCATCGGCCTGTTTGGTCATGTAAAGCTGTGGCTGGCGGCCCTGGCAGGACGCGCCCGCCGCCGCCAGCCCCCCATCACGCAGGGCTCGGCATCCGATGAAGCCGGCATCGACACAGAGCCTGCAGCGGCGCCGATGCCTGTCGTGCGCAGGCCGCAGCCCGCTGCGATGCAGGATGCACCGCAGGATGCACCGCAGGATGCGTCAATGCAGGATGCGCCTCCCGTGGCCGCCTTTGCCCCGCGGTTGAAGCAGGCTGGTGGCGGATTGCTGCAACGGGTCGGACAGGCATTTGACGGGCTGAAGCAGAAATTTGCCGCACATGGTGAAACTGCCGAGAGCGCGGCGGCGGCCACGGCGATTGCCGAGCCAACCGCACCGGTTGCGGAAACCCCCGACATGGCCCGCTGCGAGCCGGTGCTGGCCCCTGCCCTGTCCGCGCAAGCCCAGCCACAGCCCGTGGCGCAATCCATGGCGCAGCCCGTGGCGCAACCCGTGGTGCAGCCACAGGCAGAAACGATGCAGCCTGCCGCACCCACAGCGCCGCAACACTCCGTGCAGCCCATGCAACCCGCGCAATCTGTGCAGTCCGTGCAACCTGCGCAGCATGTGCAGCCCATGCAACCTGCGCAGTCTGTGCAACCTGTGCAGCCCGCGCAACCCGCGCAGCCTGTGCAGCCCTCCGCACAACCCATACAGTCCGCGCCCGCGGAAATGCCATCTCAGACCGACAACGACATGGCGCAGGCCGCCACATCTGCAGCCGCTTCGCAAACCGCAGCACCGAAAGATGCCGTGCGCATCGGTGCGCCGGTGGATTCCGCCTTCCTGCCACAGGAACTGGATGAAGTGGGCAACCCGGTGGAGAATGCACCCACTGCCACACAGGCAGCGCCTGCCGCTCAGGCAGCAGCTGCCGCTCAGGCCGCGCAAGCCAGCCGCACCGCCAAGAACACCGGCAGCGCGGCGCGCCCGAAAAAAATCGAGCTGCCATCGATGGACATTCTGGCCAAGCCGGATCCGGCGCAGCGCAACACCGCCAGCGATGCCGAGCTGCAGGAAAGCGCCCTGCAACTGGCGCAGGTGCTGGAGGACTTCGGCGTGAAGGGGCAGATCGTCAATGTCTGCCCCGGCCCGGTGGTTACGCTCTACGAGTTCGAACCGGCGCCGGGCATCAAGTCCTCGCGCGTCATCGGCCTGGCCGACGATATCGCACGCTCCATGTGCGCGGTGTCGGCGCGCATTGCCGTGGTGCCGGGGCGCAATGTCATCGGCATCGAGCTGCCTAACCCGCAGCGCGAGACGGTGTTCCTGCGCGAGATGCTGGAAAGCAAGGGATACCGGCAGAGCAAGTTCCACCTGCCGCTGGCGCTGGGCAAGAACATCGCTGGCGAGCCGGTGTTCGCCGACCTGGCGCGCATGCCGCACCTGCTGATCGCCGGCACCACCGGCTCGGGCAAGTCGGTGGGCATCAACACCTTCATCATGAGCCTGCTCTACAAGCACACGCCGGAGCAATGCCGGCTGATCATGATCGACCCGAAGATGCTGGAGCTGTCCATCTACGACGGCATCCCGCACCTGCTCACCCCGGTGGTTACCGACCCGAAGAAGGCGGTGGTGGCGCTGAAGTGGGCGGTGCGCGAGATGGAGGATCGCTACCAGAAAATGGCCATGATGGGCGTG
>JAJRRZ010000119.1 GCA_024279045.1 Alphaproteobacteria bacterium | reverse complement strand
GGGCCGATGGCCGGGCGCTGGACGACATTGTTACCGCAGCGGACAATGCCGCGGTGGCCGATGCCATCATGCAGCACATCCGCGTCTTCACGGCGGATCCCGACTGCGCCGTGCATGCCTCCGTGGCTGGCGGGCGCAAGACCATGAGCGTGGCCCTGGCGCTGGCCATGAGCCTGTTCGGCAGGCGGCAGGATACGCTCTCGCACGTGCTGGTGTCGCCGCCTTTCGAGTCGCATCCGGAGTTCTTCTATCCGCCGCCTCGGCCACGGGTGTTGCTGGTGGGCATGCCGGGGCAGCAGCGCCCGGTGAGCACGGAAGAAGCGGAGGTTTCGCTGGCCGAAATCCCGTTCCTGCGCCTGCGTGGGCGCATTGACCCGGCGCTGCTGGGCGATGCCGCAAGCTGGAGCGAGGTGGTGCGCCGCGCCCAGCAGAACCTGGAGGCGCCGGTCTTGCGCATTCATCTGCCCGCGGGCGAGGTGCAGGTGGGCGAGCCGCCGCTGGCGGTGCCCATGCCGCCGGCTGCGCGCGCCTTTCTGCTGATGCTGGCGCGCCGCGCCGTGCTTGGTGAAATGGCCGCATGCCCGCCCGATGGTGCGCCCGATGCCGCCCTGGCGCGGGAGTATCTGGCGGCGCTGGATGCGCTGGACATTCCCGGCGAGCGCACGCAACGCACCCGTGATGCCCTGCACGACGGCATGGACAAGAATTTCTTCGAGCGCCGCAAGACGGAGGCAAACAAGGCCTTGCGCAAGACCCTGGGGCCTGGCCCGGCGGAGGCCTATCTGATCAGGCGCATCGCCCGCGGTGGCCGACGCTACGAACACGGCCTGCAACTGCCGCCGGAAAGCATCGAGATCGTCGAATGAGGGAGGATGGGATGGTGCTGCAACGCATCGACGCGGAAGTGGAGTTCATCACGCCGGCATTTCTGGGCAATGCCTGGCAAAAGGGCCAGTGGCGCGTGCCGCCCTTCAAGGCTCTGCTACGCCGCTGGTGGCGCATCCTGGAGGCTCCCAACGTGAACTATGACTGGCATGAATTGCGCCGGCGAGAGGGTCTGTTGTGGGGCAATGCGTTTCTAGGCAGGGATGACCTTCCGGAAGGAATTCGCCAAGGGCACAAGAATGGTCATCGGTGCTCACTTATTGAAATTCGGTTAAGTGAATGGAAATGCGGAAATATAACAGAGGAGCAGTGGCGGGGGGTGGATTTTGGAAAGATAAAGCCTGGTAAAAATGCAAAATTCCCTATTGATGTAGACCTTTATTTGGGGTTTGGAGCTGTGCAGCCTCTCAATAAAGAGCGAAAAGAAAAGGAAGGAAAATCCAAGGAGCTTGCGAATCCGCCTGCAATAAATAAAGCAGGATCTGCCGTATTGAGATTGTTAATTCGTGATTCACAATATACAGACATTTGCCATAACACACTAAGTATTATCCATATGTTTGGAGCTATAGGCAGCCGTTCCAACAATGGCTGGGGGTCTCTGAGCATCAACAATGTCAGTGGAAAGGCTCCGGAGCCACCGGCTCGCAACTGGATGCAATATCTGGAACTGGACTGGCCGCATGCATTTGGAAAAGACAATGCAGGAAAACTCATCTGGCAGTCGGAAAGAGTTTTTTCCAGGCCGGAAGAGGCCTTGAAGCAGATCGCCCATCTCAAGGCGGCGATTCGTGATGAAGCCAAGGCTTTGCCCCGTAACCGGCAGGCAAACATCACACCATTGTTTCTGTTGGGGTATCCTGTTCAAGGGCCGCATGACCTGGGCAACAAATTCAAAGAGCAGCGCTGGCCTTCTCAAATCCGCTTCAAGGTCATCAGGTCTGATGGTGGCTATCGCTGCCTTGTCTATCATCTGCCGCATCGCCCGCCTCCGCCAATCTGGAGCCGACTTTCGTCTGCTCAACAGCAATGGGTGGAAGAGGTGCAGGTGGAGCTCTGGGACAAGGTGCATGCGTGTCTTGATGACATGTGCGAGCGCTGGAGGGGGTGAACATGAACAACAGCCATGATCAGATCTGGCGCGCGAAGGCGGCGGCTTGGGTGCATGACCCGGGCGAGAAGCAGGTCATCCTGTTTCGCCGCGGGCATGAAAGCGGCAATGCCAAACGCTTTGCCGAGTTGCTGAACGTGGCAGACGCCAAGGAATGGCACAAGACGCCGGATCATTGGGCATCGGCATCCGATCGCCCACAGTTCGAATTCGAAGGCTCTGCCGCCCCGCAAGTGCGCTTCACGCGCAATGGCGTGCTGAAGCATCCCCTGTGCGGCATCGAATTCTCGCTCGACAAGCTGCAATTGGGCAACAAGGATCTGGACGATATCGAGGATGAGGTTTTCGGCATTGCCGTTGATCTGATGCAGAAGGCCATCGGCGGCAAGGCGCAAGTCGAAACCGCCGAGGAGCGCCGTCGCGCGCTGCTGGCGCTGTGGCGGTTTCTGCCGCAGTGCGCGCTAGGAGATTTTGGCGAGTTATGGGGGCTGTTGCCGGCGGATTCGCGCGTGCCGGATCATGCCATCTGGGCGCATCTGGATCTGGCCTCGGCGCTGGCCGGC
>JAJRRZ010000118.1 GCA_024279045.1 Alphaproteobacteria bacterium | reverse complement strand
CGAGGCCGGTGCCGGGCTTGTCCTCGCCGGTGCGCGGCACACGGCGGAACGGCTCCAGCGCATCGTGCAGTTCCTCTTCGCTCATGCCGGGGCCGGTGTCCTTCACCGAAAGCTCCAGCCCCCCGTCGGAACGCTGGCGCAGCGTAATGGTGATGCTGTCGCCCTCACGGCCATATTTCACCGCGTTGGACAACAGGTTGATCAAAATCTGCTTGATTGAACGAGCATCGGCCACCACGCGTGGCAGATCTTCCGGCACCACACGGCGCAGGGTGATGCCCGCCGTGCCCGCCTGCTCGCGCAGGATGTTGACCGATTCCTCGACGATGCGCGCCAGATCCACCTCCTTGAGATCCAGCTCGTAGCGCCCGGCCTCTATGCGGGCGAGATCCAGCAGGTCGTTGACCAGAGAGAGCAGATGTGCACCGGAGTCGTAGATGTCGCGGGCATAATCGCGGTATTTCTCGTTCCCCAACTGGCCGAACAGCTCCTGGCGCAGCACGTCGGAAAAGCCGAGGATGGCGTTCAACGGCGTGCGCAGTTCATGCGAGATGCGCGCGAGAAATTCCGACTTGCGGGCAGAGCGTTGCTCGGCCTGTTCCTTGGCCCGCTTCAGCTCGCGTTCGCGCTGCTTGAAGGCGGAAATGTCGTGCACCACCGCGCAGAAACTGGCGCGGTGCTCGATGTCGTGCGGCTGGGTGTGCTGCAGCACACCGATGGTCAGATACAGGGGGATAATCCTGCCTTCAGCGGTCAGCCCCAGCACCTCGCGGCCCTCGTCGCGCTGGCGAGCGGCGGCGGGATCCTGCCGCAGGCGCGCCAGGCGCACATCCAGCGCAGGGCGCGATTCCTCGCTCAGCAGATCACGAAACGGACGGCCCAGCACGCGTGGCGCGGCATGGCCGAACAACCGTTCCGCGCCGGAGGAAAAGGACAGGATCTCGCCGCGGGTGTTCAGGGTGATGATGCCGTCGGCGGCGGTTTCCAGCATGGCGCGCAGCTCTTCGTCCATGGGCTGCTCATGCTGTGCGCCATCGGCGGCCAGAGTGGCGGGGGCAGATGTGGCAGGAACAGACGTGGCGGGGGCAGACGTAGCGGCTGCCAGGGCGGCGTGCGGGGCATCATCTCCCGCAGTGGTCTTGTTGGTGGAATCGCCAACTGAAGCAGCCTTGCCGCCCGGGTCGGTGTGTATGCGTATCACCGGAGCGGGGGTGCGGCGCGCGGCCTGACGGGTGTTTTCGCCCTGCGCGGCACCTGTGGCGGGAATGGAAATGGACCTGCCAGTGCCGGATGGCGCGGCTCCGTCCTGTGGCGGCAGGGGAGATGGGATGGGGTCTGCCGTGTTGCCGTCCCTGTCCCCGGCGGGCGGTCTCAGAGTGGACTGCACCACCACGCCAGCACGCCAGGGAAACACATCACGCTTCAGGGTGAAACACAACAGTTCGCCATTGGCGGCGGGCAGTTGCACCTGCATGCCATCATGGCTGTTGGCAAGAGCGCGGGCAATATCGTCCCACGCTGGATCATCCGTGTCGTAGCCGAACAGGTCGCTTGCGGCACGGTTGGCGAAATAGAAAGATTCCGAACGGTGCAGGATGATCGGCTCCGGGCGGTGATCGAGCACATCACGCACCAGTTGCGGTGGCTCCGGGCGTGATGGATGCTCCGTGCGGGAGGGCGCGGTTTCGTTGCCAGACGGGTTGCCAGACGTTGCGCCAGCAGAAGCGCCTGGCGCTTTGGTGCTTTCCCGCCCTGGCCGCTCTTCCCGCTGGCTTTGGCTTCCTGCCTGTTCAGGCTGTTGCGTTTGTGTTGCCTGCCCTGCCCGCCATGGCTGCCTTTGCTGCTTTTCGGAGGCGGCTTTCCCGGCCTGTTCCCGTGTCTGCGCCGGTTCATCCGTTTCACCCGCATCCATACCGCTTGCCGCCGCCGATGCATCCTTGCCGGGCGAATCCATGCGCGCCACTTCACCAGAACTGACCACGCCGGCGGGCTGACCGGCGCTGGCGTGCCGCTGTTCTTCCGGATACGTTGGCGCTGCGGCGTTGGCTTGTCCCGCTGCCTCTTCGCCTGTGTCTGGGGCAGTATGCTTTCTGACGCGAATGGAAATGCGCGAGCGCCTGGCAGGCGGCCCTGCGTCCCCCTCCTGTTCACGAGCCATGCTCGTTGCCGTCTGCGCATCCGCAGCCGACTCCGTTTCCGCGGCTTCTACGGATGTTCCGACATCCTTGCCAACGGCGGAGCCATCACCATCCGCATTCTTGCCAGCGGCGGGACCAGCACCAATTGTTTCCGAATCCGGCTCCTCTACCACAGTGTTGCCATCCATAGCGGGGGAAGGAGCGCCAACATCCTCCCCATCTGCCGGGGATGCAGGGGATAGCGGCCTTTCCAGCGCCATCATCATCTGCCGCAACCGGACCAGTTCCTCCGGCTGCAGCGCCGCGGGGGTAGTGTCCTGACGGGTCTTGCCGTCAGTTTCGGTTGCGGAAACAGGGCGTTGCGCTGCTTTCTCCTGTTTCTCCCGAGGGCGGGCATCGAGATCGGCTGCCTGCCATGCCGCGTCGGTCGCCATCTCCGGCATTTCGCCGCGTTCGGCGCGCAAGCGGTCGGTAATGTCATTGATCATGATGATGATCAGATCGTCATCCGCCGCCGCACGCGCCGTCAGCCGCAGAATGCGGTGTCCCGCACGCGTGCCGGCATCGCGCGTGTCCATGGCGGTGCCGGCATCGCGCGCGCGCATCAGAAAGGCGCGCAGCGCACCGGCATCGCGAAACAGCCCCTGCTCGCCCAGCAAGCCATCCGTCCCCAGCAGATCAAGCGCAGCCGCATTGGCGAACAGCGGCTCGCCAGCCGGGGTAAGCGCCAGCACCGGCTGCGGCATTTCATCCAGAATCTCCGACATCACGCGCGGTCTGGCGGTGCTGGCGGGCTGCTCGCCCACCACCAGCAAGGCTTCGCGCCCATCGGCCAGCAGGCAGCGGCTCAGGCGCGCCCGCAACGGGTCTTCCTGGCCACTGGAAGGAAAATGCAATGCCGCGTGCAGCGGTTTGTCGCTGTCGGCCGCCGCACGAAGCTGTTCGGCGGTTTCGGTCAACACGCGCACCCCGGCCTCGCGTCCATCAAAGGGACGTTCGACGAGATCGGCCAGGCCATGCGCACCGAACCAGGCCACCGCCGCGGCATTGGCCCAGATGACGCGCCGGCGAACCACATCCCACAAAAAGGCGGGATACGGCACATGGCGCAAGGATTGCAGATTGCCCGCTTGCATATGTTTTCCCGTTACCGCTGCGGCTCCCCAGCCAGCGCAAGAATACCTGCAGATGCAGCCATAGACCAAGCCCGGTGGCAAATCATGCTCATTGTAGCATAATGTGCACGTCTTTTTTGTGTCGCTGCTTCGTATTGGCACAGGTAGCGCGCCAAACATGGAAAAGCCCTCACCACGCCCGCATAGCATGCAAGTGGCGCGCCAAGTCATGCCGGTTTCGCAAGGCAAATTCATTTTTCCGATGTGCTGGCCGGCAACCCTTGTGCTTTCGGGCCTTCGGAGAATGGCAAGGCTTGAGTGGCATATGCGGGAAGGCTCCGCCTTGCTGATGCGCTTGCTGCAAGTACGGCTTGCGTGGTGGCTGTCTGTTCGGGCTTGAAAAGTTTGGCCCAGGCGCATAATTTACGCCTCGCCGCGTTCGGGCGGGGCATGTTGCCCCCGGCTTCAGGCAGCGGCACATGGGCAGCTGTAGCTCAGTTGGTTAGAGCACCAGATTGTGGATCTGGGGGTCGGTGGTTCGAGTCCACCCAGCTGTACCATCTTTTCAATAGCTTATGAATTCTCCTCGGTCGCCGGATCTTCTGTAGATACCACGTAGATACCACCAGAATCGCCCTTGTTGCCCCAACCGATCCACCAGCCAGCAAGGGCCAGCATGGCCCAACATCATCCGGTCAGGGCTGGATCATCCTTGCCCACGCTTGCCCGCACGCCATTGCGCCGCGCGCCCGCATGGCCAAGCATCGGCCATGCGATAACGCGCTCATGCCCGCGGAAGGAGCGATGCAATGGAGAAGAAAGCTCGCGACCCCAGCCCTGCCGGCCAGCAACACGAGGTGGAAACCCTGCTGACCACCCAACAGGCCGCCTGGCTGTTGCGCATCTCACACAAGACGCTTCAGCGCATGCGCGTGGAAGGCCGCGGCCCGAAATTCGTGAAAATCGGCAGATGCGTGCGCTACCGTCAAGCCGACCTGCTCACCTGGATCAGCGATAACACCCACCAGTCAACGTCGGAGTTCTGATGTTTCCTCCCGACAACCCCTTTTCACCGCATGCACACAAACCAATCAGCAGGCTGGCTTGCATCAGGCGGACAATCCATTCATTCTGCAACCGGAGATTCGGCTTCGGGGGTGCCAATGGGCAGTTCATTCTTTTCAAATCCCATTCTCAATTCTCCCTATGAGGAGCCAAGGTTCCATCACCCTCTTGATGAGAGCGGCCAGCCGACAGACGGCCCTCCCATCCCTGGCAGGCGGCCAAGTGAACTCATCACACCAGTCCCCAGGCCCAGAAAAAGGCAGCCAGATCAGGCTGGCCTGGATTTGCGGGCAGCCGGTGATGCAATCTCCTCGGAGGATCAGGACTACAACCCGATCCCCATCATCAACGAGATCCGAAAGCGGGTGAAAGCCTGGCGCGAGCTGCCCAACCCCCATGACTGGGGCGTAACGCCCACTACCGCCAGATTACTGCGCTATTGGCGGGAGCATGACTTTCAGGGCATTCGCCCTTTCTTCTGCCAGATCGAGGCCGTGGAAACCATCATCTGGCTCACCGAAGTTGCCTGGAAACGCCGCAGCCACCCCAACGCCAAAAAACCGAACTTCGAGCGCATCGTCTGGAATCATCTCGAAGACGCCAACAGGGAAGCCAACCCCGATCTGCTGCGCCTGGCCATGAAAATGGCCACCGGTGCGGGCAAGACCACGGTGATGGCCATGCTCATTGCCTGGCAAGTGGTCAATGCCGTGCGCGCCCCCAACAGCAAGCTTTTCACCCGCGGCTTTCTCATCATCACACCAGGGATCACCATCAAGGACAGGCTGCGCGTGCTGCTGCCCAGCGACCCGGCAAACTACTACAAGACGCGCGAGCTGGTGCCGCAGGACATGCTGGCCGACATTACCAAGGCAAGGATTGTCATCACCAATTATCATGCCTTCCAGTTGCGCGAGACCATGGAAGTCAGCAAGGTGGGGCGCAACCTGCTGCAGGGCCGTGGCAATGACATCCGCACGAAAGAAACCGAAGGCCAGATGGTCAGCCGCGTTGCCAGGGAGCTGATGGGGCTGAAGAACATCGTTGTCATCAACGACGAGGCCCACCACTGCTATCGCGAAAAGCCCACGCCTGATGCCCCGAAGCTGACAGGTGATGAAAAGAAGGAGGCCGAGCGCGACAACGAAGCCGCCCGCGTCTGGATCAATGGCATAGAGGCCGTCAAGCGCCAGCTTGGGGTGCGCGCTGTCTATGACCTGTCCGCCACACCCTTTTTCCTGCGCGGCTCCGGTTATGCCGAGGGAACGCTGTTCCCCTGGGTGGTGAGCGATTTTTCGCTGATGGACGCCATCGAATGCGGCATCGTCAAGCTGCCTCGCGTGCCGGTGTCGGACAATATCCCCACCGCGGACATGCCCGTGTTTCGCAACCTCTGGGAACACATCGGCAAGGACATGCCGAAAAAAGGCCGCACGGCGGGCGATCCGCTTGCCCTGCCCGAGAAATTGCAGACAGCCCTGCATGCCCTCTACAAGCACTACGAGGGCACCTTCGAAGCGTGGAAGAAAGCCGGAATCGAGGTGCCGCCCGTCTTCATCGTGGTGTGCAACAACACCTCCACATCACGCCTTGTATACGAATGGATCTCCGGCTGGACGCGGCCAAACGAAGATGGCGACGAGGTCTTCCAACATGCCGCCCACCTGAAGCTGTTCAGCAACTTTGATGAGCACCGCAACCCCCTGCCGCGCCCCAATACGTTGCTCATCGACAGTCAGCAGATCGAATCCGGCGAGCTTGACGCCAACTTCCGCAAGATGGCCCAGGCCGAGATCGAGCTGTTCAAACGCGAGCTGGCCGAGCGCGAGGGTGCCGGAGCGGTGAAAGAGGATATCTCGGACGCCGAACTGCTGCGCGAGGTGATGAACACTGTGGGCAAGAAAGGCCGCCTGGGCGAGCAGATACGCTGTGTCGTCTCCGTCTCCATGCTCACCGAGGGCTGGGATACCAACACGGTTACCCACATTCTCGGCGTGCGCGCCTTCGGCACGCAACTGCTGTGCGAGCAGGTGGTGGGCCGCGGCCTGCGGCGCTATTCCTATGACCTGAACGACAATGGGCTGTTCAACGTCGAATACTGCGACATTCTCGGCATTCCCTTCGATTTCACGGCCAAGCCCCAGGTGGCTCCGCCGAAACCGCCGAAGAAGACCATCCGCGTGCATGCGGCGCGCGAGCGCGCGCGGCTGGAAATCACCTTCCCGCGCGTTACCGGCTACCGCGTGGAACTGCCGGAAGAAAGCCTGCGCGCTGACTTCAATGATGATCATCGCCTTGTCATCACCCCGCAGGACGTTGGCCCCACCAAAACCCTGCTGGAGGGCATTGCCGGCGAGGGCGTAACCCTCACGGTGGCCGAGGCCCGGGCCAAGCGCCCCAGCACCATTGCCTATGACCTTGCCAAGCACATTCTCTACCAGCATTTTCGCGATGAAAGCGGCGAGCCGAAGCTGCATCTGTTCGGCCCGTTGAAGAGCATCGTGCGCAAATGGCTGGATGAAGGCTATCTCGTGTGCAAGGGCGACACCGGCTCGTGGATGCTGGAATACCTGCCCATCGCCAACCGGGCCGCGGAGCGCATCATGCAGGCCATCGAACAGACCAGCGGCAGCGAGCATGTCATGGCCGTGCTGGATCCCTACAATCCCGCCGGCTCCACCGCCCATGTCAACTTCCACACCGTCAAGCAGGTTTACGACACCTCGCCGGACAAGTGCCATGTGAACTGCGTGGTGTTGGACGGCGGCTGGGAAGGCGAATTCGCTCGCGCCGCGGAGGCGCATCCACAGGTCATTTCCTACGTGAAAAACCAGGGGCTGGGGCTGGAAGTGCCCTGGCGTGATGGCAGCGTGCCACGGATGTATCTGCCCGATTTCATCGTTCGCGTGGATGATGGCCGCGGCCCGGACGATCCGCTCAACCTCATCGTGGAGGTGAAGGGCTATCGCGGCGAGAACGCCAAGGACAAGGCCAACACCATGAGGAGCCGGTGGATCCCCGGCGTGAACAATCTCGGCTCCTTCGGGCGCTGGGAATTTGCCGAGTTCACCGATGTCTTCGACATGGAAAAAGAGTTCGCCGAACTGATACAACAGGTTACGGAGAATTGACGTGGCTGGCATGCTGCGTGCCGGCAATTCGTCATCGAACAGGATGTTTCCGGAGGGGAGCCACGACAATGCCGCGCAAGCCGAGGAAGCCGAAACAGGTGGAAGCGCTCACTCATGACGAGGCGCAGCGCAAAAACATCCCCACCGCGGAGTTGCAGTCGCTGCATCAGCGCATGGAGGAGCAGGCGCCCACGCCGCCGGCGCGCTATGCCCGCGCCCGCCCGCTGGCAGAGGGCGAGCGCCGCGAGCGCAACGAAGACCTCGACCCGCAAATCATCTGGAAGGGTGCGACGTTGCGCCTGACCACAGAGCAACTGGAGGAGCTGCAAGAAACCGGCAAGCTGGAAATCGGCGATGCCGAACTGGTGTGGCGCGGCAAGGACGAGCAGGACTGGTCAGACCTCGTGGTGCCCACCCCGCCCATCTACGTGCAGGAGAAAATCCACCCCAAATACATCATCGAGTCCCTGAAGCGTTATTCCGACGACCGGCGCGAGGACGATGTGCCCGACCTCTTCGCCGACTTCAACGGGCTGGATGACCTGGAGAAGAAAACCGAGTTCTACCAGCACGACCAGCACTGGTCGAACCGCATGATCCTCGGCGACAGCCTGCAGGTGATGGCCTCCCTGGCCGAGCGCGAGGGCCTGCGCGGCAAGGTGCAGTGCATCTATTTCGATCCGCCCTATGGCATAAAGTTCAACTCCAACTGGCAGGTGAGCACGCGCTCGCGCGACGTGAAGGACGGCAAGCTGGAGCACATCACCCGCGAGCCGGAACAGGTGAAGGCCTTTCGCGATACCTGGAAGGACGGGATACACTCCTACCTCACCTATCTGCGCGACCGCCTCACCGTCATGCGCGACCTGCTCACCGAAAGCGGCTCCATCTTCGTGCAGATCGGCGACGAAAACGTGCATCGCGTGCGCGCGCTGATGGATGAGGTGTTTGGGGAGGAGAACCACATCGCAACCATTGTATACAAAACGACGAGCGGAGTGCCGCTAGGGTCTGGTCTCAATAAAAATCTGGTGGGAAGGATTTGATTGTGATTCCCTCTGTCTGTCGATTCGTCTGACAGGGGGATGGCAAATGTCTGAATTGTTTTGGCTTTCCGATGGGCAGTGGGCACGCATTCAGCCCCT
>JAJRRZ010000117.1 GCA_024279045.1 Alphaproteobacteria bacterium | reverse complement strand
CCACCGAAGCGAATGGCAACAGGCATGAGCATTATCGAACAGGCAGTTACTGGCGATTCGCACGCACCAGATGCCGCGCGACTGCGCAAGGTGTTCATCAAGGCCTTCGGCTGCCAGATGAACGTCTATGACGGCGAGCGCATGCTCGACGTGCTGCGCGCAAAGGGCTTCGAGCGCGCCGCCGCGCCGGAAGAGGCCGATCTGGTCATCCTCAACACCTGCCACATCCGCGAAAAGGCCGCCGAAAAGGTCTATTCCGAGCTGGGCCGGCTGCGCGTGCTGCGCGAACGCATCGAACGCCAGCCGGGCCGCTCGCTGGCCATTGCCGTGGCCGGCTGCGTGGCCCAGGCCGAGGGCGAGGCCATGCTGAGGCGTGCGCCGGTCATCGACTTTATCTTCGGCCCGCAGAGCATTCAGCGCCTGCCGGCGCTCATCGACCGCTTCGATGCCGGCGAGCGCCACATGGTGGAGACGGATTTTCCGCCGGAGGACAAGTTCGCCAAGCTGGAGCAGCAGCAGGCCGCCCCGCCCGCCGTGCCGCCGGCGGCGTTTCTGGCGGTGCAGGAGGGCTGCGACAAGTTCTGCACCTTCTGCGTGGTGCCCTACACGCGCGGCGCGGAATATTCCCGCCCCGCCGCCGACATCATCCGCGAGGCGCGCAAGCTGCTGGACAAGGGCGCGAAGGAAATCACCCTGCTGGGGCAAAACGTCAACGCCTGGCACGGCGAAGGGCTGGACGGGCGCACCTGGAACCTCGCCCGCCTGCTGGACGAGCTGGCGAACATCGATGAATTGCGTCGGCTGCGTTTCACCACCTCGCACCCCAACGATATGGACGATGACCTCATCGCCGCCTTCGCGAATAATGCCAAGCTCATGCCCTACCTGCACCTGCCAGTGCAGGCCGGTTCCGACCGCGTGCTGAAGGCCATGAACCGCAAGCACACCGCCGCGGAATATCTGCGCATCATCGAGCGCCTGCGCGCCACAAGGCCCGATATCGCCATCTCCGGCGATTTCATCGTCGGCTTCCCCGGCGAGACGGAGCAGGACTTTCAGGCGACGCTCGACCTGGTGCGGCAGGTGCAGTATGCCCACGCCTATTCCTTCCGCTATTCGCCGCGCCCCGGCACTCCGGCGGCGGAACATGGTGATCAGGTGCCAGAAGAGGAGAAGGCAGAGCGCCTTGCCCGGCTGCAGGAGCTGCTTGCCGCCCAGCAGCGCGCCTTCAATGCCCGTTTCATGGGGCAACGCTTCGAGCTGTTGCTGACCGGCGAGGGCCGCCACGAAGGCCAGCTCGTGGGCCGTTCGCCGTGGCTGCAGGCAGTGCATGTGCCAGGCGAGGGGCATGCCGTCGGCGACATGGTGCTGGTGGAGGTGAACAGCGTGGGCAACAATGCGCTTGGCGCCCGCATCGTGCAATAATGCCTTTTCCGCCATCTTTGCGCGGCGCGCGAAATGTCCTATGTTGAAGGCATGATCGAAAATCGGCGCGGCGCATCTTGCGTGCGTCCGTGCGCTGATGAATCCGTGCAAGACCGAATCTGAAGGAATGGCATCGCTGAACCAGCTTACCGACAGCATCGCCGGCAATGGTGTTGATCACGGCGCCGAAAACGGTGTCTCCATCCGCAGCAGCGAGAACGACATCACCCTGGCCTTCGACGACAATGCCACCGCCGGCGTGATGTTCGGCGAGCATGACCGCCATCTGGCCCTCATCGAGCACCACATGGGCGTGGACATCATCGCCCGGGGCAATCACCTGACCCTGCGTGGCGGCACGGCGGACAGCCGCGCCATCACCGCGGAGGTGCTGCGCGAACTTTATATCCGCGCCGGCGAGGGCCACGACATCGACAAGGCCGAGGTAGAAGGCGTCATCCGCCTGCACAATACCCTGCCGCCGGAGAAGAAGGCCACGCCGGGGCCGGAAATCCGCACCCGGCGCAAGGTCATCCGCCCGCGCTCGGCGGGCCAGCGGGCCTATCTGGAGGCCCTGGCCGCGCACGAGCTGGTGTTCGGCATTGGCCCGGCGGGCACCGGCAAGACCTACCTGGCCGTGGCCCACGGTGTGCGCCTGCTGCTCGATGGCGAGGTGCGGCGCATCATCCTCTCGCGCCCGGCGGTGGAGGCTGGCGAGCAACTGGGCTTTCTGCCCGGCGACATGAAGGAGAAGGTAGACCCCTACCTGCGCCCGCTGTATGACGCCCTGCACGACATGCTCACCCCGCAGCGCGCCGCGCGGATGATGGCAGAGGGCGCCATCGAGATCGCCCCACTGGCCTTCATGCGCGGACGCACGCTCAGCGAGGCCTGCGTCATCCTCGACGAGGCGCAGAACACCACCGTGATGCAGATGAAGATGTTTCTCACCCGCCTGGGCGAGGGCGGGCGCATGATCATCACCGGCGATCTGTCGCAGATCGACCTGCCCGCTGGTGTCGGCTCTGGGCTGAAGCACGCGGTGGATATCCTGCGCGATGTGGAAGGTGTATCCATCGTGCGCTTTTCCGATGCCGACATTGTGCGCCATCCACTGGTGTCGCGCATTGTCGCAGCTTATGATGCCGACGAGGCGCGCCAGCAGCAGCACCCGCCGCGCAAGACCGCGAAACGCTCATGAGCACCACCGCCACGCACAACACGGCCAGCACGGCCAGCACGCCGAATACCTCGCCAGAGGAGGAGCCGCCGCCGTTGGCGCTGGTGGAGCTGGACATTGCCGCGCCCGCTGCCTGGCCGGTGCCCGAAATGCGGCTGCAAGCCACCGTGGAGCAGGCCGTGCGCGCGGCGTTGGCGGAGGCGGCGGCTGACGGCGCACAAGTCAGCCGCGATGGAGTTCCGCCGCTGATCGAGGTGCTGCTCACCGACGATGAAGCCATTCGTGCCCTGAACGCGCAGTGGCGCGGCAAGGACAGCCCGACAAACGTGCTTTCCTTCCCCGCGCCCGCCGACATGCCGCTGGTGGCCGAGGCCCCCTGGCCGTTGGGGTCGCTGGCGCTGGCCGGCGGGGTGATGGCGCGCGAGGCCGCCGGGCGTGGCGTTGATCTGGCAGAGCACCTGAGCTGGATGGTGATTCACGGAATATTGCATCTTCTGGGGTATGATCACGAAAATGACACGGAAGCGATGCACATGGAGGCGCTGGAGCGCGCCGCGCTGGCGCGGCTCGGCCTGCCCGATCCGCGCGCACAAGCCTGAGCGCGAAACATGCGCCACGAAACAATGACGAAAGAGATGCTGAAATCCGCCGACGACCTGCCGGACTCATCATCCGCCAAGCCAGCCTTGCACAGCACGGCCCAGCCCGCGGGCAATGCCGCGCATGATGGCTTGCTGGGGCGATTGCGTGGTTTTTTCCAGCGCCTGCGCCGCCAGCCACAGACCAATGGCACGGCCAATTGCCTGCAGGAGCTGCTGCCTTCCGAAGCGCTGGAAAAAAATGGCCAGCAACTGATGGAAGACCGCAAGAGCCTGCAGATGCTGGGGCGGCTGGTGGCGTTTTCCAGCCTGACGGTGGAAGACGTGCTGGTGCCGCGCGCCGACATTGTCGCCATTGCCGCGGAAGCGCCGCTGGCAGACTTGCTGGAGCTGTTCTCCAACGCGCTGCATTCGCGCCTGCCGGTGTATGACGATACCCTCGACAACATCATCGGCATGGTGCACATCAAGGATCTGCTGCAATACCTGCACCAGCAGGCCCGCGTGCAAACCGGCGGTGATGCCGTGGCCACGCAGCCCGACCTGATCGTGCCCGGCACGGTGCTGGCCATGCAGGTGGGAGCCTCTCCGCTGTTGCGCCCGGTGCTCTACGTGCCCGATTCCATGCCTGCCGCCGACCTGCTGTTGAAGATGCAGTCCACGCGCATGCACATGGCCATCGTCATCGACGAATATGGCGGCACGGAAGGCCTGGCCACCATCGAGGATGTCATCGAGCAGATTGTCGGCGAGATTGCCGACGAGCACGAGACAGAGGAAGCACATCAGCAGGTGGTGCCAGTGCCGGGGGGCTATGTGGTTTCCGCCCGGCTGGAACTGGCCGAGCTGGAGCGCCTGCTGAACATGGATCTGCTGCCCGACGAGCTGGACGAGGAAGTGGATACCGTCGGCGGGCTGTTGTTCACCCGCCTGGGGCGGGTGCCGGCGAAGGGCGAGGTGGTGCGGCTGGACGAGACGCTGGAGGTGGAAATCCTCGACGCCGACCCGCGCCGCGTG
>JAJRRZ010000116.1 GCA_024279045.1 Alphaproteobacteria bacterium | reverse complement strand
TTACCGCATCAGCGAGAATTTCTTTGTCAGATCATGCAGTGTGCCGTTCTTCTCGAACAGCGCCACGCACACGAAGCTGGCCTCGTCCACCGTAACAGCGGCAGTATTGGCCAGTTGCTTCTCGGTGTTCTCGTCCACCATCTCCATCACCACCGGGTTGGCCGGTACCTTGCGCGCCACCGCCTCCAGATACAGCCGCCGCAACAGGTTCTGCCGGTCGGTCTTGATGACCACCACCGGCCAGCGGGCAATGCGCGCATGCAATGCCGCATCACCGGTGCGATAGTCCAGAAAATCCGCCGCGGCCTCCAGCAGCGCCATATCCACCTGTTCATCCGCCGCACCATGATGCAACCGGCACAGCCTGTCCATCAGCCCGGCCATGGCATGCCCCGCCACGTTGAACAAACGCCCCACATCAGCCTTCGAGAAACAGGCGATGATGAAGCGATAGTCATTGTCCTCATACATGGCCATGCCCGGCTCCCGGCAATGCAATGAACGATTTTTCTGCAATGAAAGCCGCCAGCAGCTTCCGTCTGGCGGCTTTCAGTCTGTTGCTGTGTGATTTGTGGCATCAATTGCCAGCAGCGGCAAACAGCCTGTTTGTGAACAGGCCACTGTTCTTCCATGCGCGCAGGAACTTGGCTGCCGCCAGCACGGCGAGATCAAGCACCGGCTCCACCACGATAACCATCAGATAGGTTGCACCGAATGTCATGATCTGCTGGATGTTGGCGGCCGTAAAGCCCTGTCCGTAAAGTGCCCAGAAGGCAACCCAACTGATGATGCCTGCCTGAAACAGCGCCGACAGTGGCAGAACCTGCGAATATTTCAGATCGACATAGGCGACATCACGCGGAATGATGCGTTGCGCCAGCAGGTGCATGGCAAACAGTGGCGCCAGCAGGGTGGTGATGTTGATGGCGTATTGCGGCAGGTCGGATGGCGCAAGAAACAGCCCCTGCAGCAGCAGTCCGGCGGCCAGGCCAAGCGCCGCCGGCACCAGCCCGAACAACAGGTAGAGTGTCGTGCCGAAGATGAAGTGCACCTCCGAAACGCCCATCGGAAAATTAGGAAGAATCTCGAAAAAGCTGAAGCCCAGCACGCTGGCAATCAATGTGCGCGCCAGCAAGGAAAAGGCATTGCCCTTCCGACTGCTCTCCCAGGCGAATTTGGCCCCCAGTGCCAGCACGCCCGCGCCTGTGGCGTAGGACAGCAGCATTTTTGCGCCGTTCACGATTCCCGGTTCAATGTGCATTGTTGGTCTCCCGTTTCACATCTTGCATGGTTGCCACCGGCGGGCCCATCCCACCGGTCAGATGTGGAACAGGAAGTGTTGCGGCAGATGCCTCAGCCGGAGGGAGAGTCCGCCGCGCCTTTGCGCCCGTTCGCGTCGTGGACGCTGAATCCGGCAATGCACGGGCTTGCGCGAAAGGCGGCTTGTGCGTTTCCCCTCGTGTCAGGCCATCCCCGGAAACACCCCGTTCCGGTTTGGGCGGATTTCCCGAATATCCACCCGTCGCCACGCCGCGTTGCGGCCATTGTCCCGAACGCCTGCATGGCCCGTGAATGGCAGGTCTCCTGGCTT
>JAJRRZ010000115.1 GCA_024279045.1 Alphaproteobacteria bacterium | reverse complement strand
TACGGGTGAGAAACAGGTCGAGCCCGTGCAATGCGGCAATGGTCGCCGCCAGGCGATAGGCCCGCCGCGCGCCGGCATCGTCCATGTCCACCAGCCGCATGTGCGGTGTGCGTGGGCGGAAAATCCCGCGTTCCAGGGCGGTGAGCACGGCACTGTACATGATGCTAGCGGCCAGCGCCGCTAATGCCCGCTCGATACGCGGCGATGGCGCGCCAAAGGTATAGATGGCTAGATTGATCAACAGCAGCAGAGCTGCCGTGGTCAGCGCCACCAGCAACGGCACACGCACCGCCTGCCACATGCGACGCACATCATCGGCAGGGGCTTTTCCGGCCTCCCAGGGGCCGTGCCACTTGCGCCACAGGTTGATCACCAGCACCAGCGCTGCCAACAGCAGCGCCAGCGCCACCAGCACACCGGTGCGCCCGTGCTCCTGCTTCAGCCAGCCGCCCGCCAGCAAGGCCAGACGGTCGAGAAAAACGGGCAGAGTGGCAAGCCCATCCCACCACAGCAGCGGGTTGAGAATGGAGCGGGCAGGTTTGAAAATCTCCGAAAAGAACAATGTTCGCTGGCGCTCGCCAGCCCGTTCGATCAGCTGGCGTACTTCCACCATCAACAGGCCCAGTTGACGGTCAGCGGCCTGCAGGCGCTGGATGACCCCTTCCAGCGCCGCACGGCGGCTGGCAATGGCCGGATCTTCCGTCGCCTTGTCCTTCGGCGCCGGGCCCAGAGCCTCGAGCTGCTGACGCATGTTGTCCAGCGGCGCCTTCAGCTCCTCGCGCATGGACAACAGTTTCAGGTTCAGCTCGTCCAGCTGACGACGCAGGGCGCGCAGCATGTCCTTGTCGATGTCCGGGCGCTCGATCTTCAAACGCAGATCGGCAATGCTCCTTGCCGATTCCTTGATCAGACGCTCGACCCTGCCGGCTTGGGCCTTGGCCTCATCCAGCGCACCGCCCAACGATGGCGAAAGAGGTGCTGCCGGGGGTGTTGCAGGCGGCGTGGCGGCATTGTCATCGGGCTTGGCGGCAGTGGCAGCGGAGGTGGCCGCCGAGGTGGCTGCATTGGCAGGAGGCTGTTGCGCCAGGACTGCCGGCGAAAGCAGAAACAACAAGGCGGCCAGCAGCAGCGCTGCCATCAGCCATCTGGCGCACGTCAGGGCAACGCGCTGCCATGCCGCTGCGATGTGCATGTCGAAAGCCTCCACGCAAGATCAGGGCGCACGATTCGTTCCGGCGCATTGTCGGACAAACACCAACCGCTCACAAGATACGGAGGATCTGGCCTCGACAAGAGGGTGCTTTTAAGGGGCATTCTGGCGGAATGACAGCAATTCTTCGTTTGCTGGCAATAGTGGTGATGGTGCCATTGGCAAGGACGAAAAGCCGTCTGGCAAGAAGCCAAACTGCACGAGGGAAATGCTCAGGCCTTGAAGGCCGGCTCTGGCGGGCGGGCCAAGGGGCCCACCCGCCGTGATCATCGCAGTGGACTAGTGGCCTCAGAATACCCGCCAGGCATCGTGGCAGGCCACGCACATGCCGGTGATTTCCTGGTAGGCCGACAGCACCTTCCGATAATCTTCCACTGTCGGTTGCTTGCCCACCTTGCGCGCCACGTCGGCAAAATCAGCAGCATTCAGATGCAGCTGGATGCCCATGCGATGCATGGCCGCGGGAAGATGCGGGCCAATGGCGGTGCGCTTGTGCTCTTTCATGCCGGGCAGCGGCTTGCCCAGCACCTGCATGGCAATGCGGCCGATGCCCGGGCGCACCTTGTCTCCACTTTCGGCCACAACCTGGGCGAAGCGCTCGCGCGCCCGCTTCTTGATCTCGGCCACCTGCTGCGGTGTGGCCTGCATCTTCTTCAGCTTCTTCATCATTTCGTGCGCCGGGCCCATCTCATCCTCGGCGATCCGTGCTGCTTCGGCGAAGTTTCCCTCGGCCAAGGCGCCGGAAACCTTGTCGAGCGTTTGCATGAACCCACGCATGGTGGCCAGAAAGCGGGCGCGGATCTCCGGCGGCAGTTCCACATAAGTGCGCGGATCAACATTCCCGGCGGCTTTCTGCGCAGCAGCGTTGCCATCAGCCTTCATGCTGTTCTGCCGCATTGTCTTCATGCCTTCCTGCATCATGCGGGTGGCGCCTTCCATCATCTTGCCGGGATCCATCTTGCCGGCATCCTGCGCCTGCAGGCCAGCGGCACCGATGCCCGTCAGCACCGTGGCAACCAACCCCGGCATCAACAATGCACTTTTCCAAGTCATTCCGTTATTCCTCCATCATGACAACATTGACCAGCGAATGTGTGTCCCGTGCGGGAATCTCCAGCACACACCGCATCATACGCCAGCCCTCATCCTGTCCATCGCAAAAAGTGTCCTGGAAATGGCCACAGACACCTCAGGCGGACAAAATAATGTGATTTTCAGGCAAATGACATATCTGCCTGCCAGCCATGTTCCTTCAGGAGCATGGGGCCTGAACAGGAAGCGGCAGGCAATCACACCAGCCGCGACTGGCGCACCGCCGCGGCAATGAACGAGGCGAACAGCGGGTGCGGCTCGAAGGGACGCGATTTCAGCTCCGGGTGATACTGCACGGCGATGAACCACGGATGGTCGGGATATTCCACCACCTCCGGCAGCAGGCCGTCCGGTGATGTGCCGGAGAACACCAGCCCGTGCTGCTCCAGCACCTCACGGTAGCGCATGTTGACCTCGTAGCGATGGCGGTGGCGCTCGGAAATGTGTGTGGTGCCATACACCTCGGCCACCCGCGAGCCTTCCTTCAGCACTGCCTCGTAGGCCCCCAGCCGCATGGTGCCGCCCAGATCGGTAGTCTCGGAGCGTTTCTCCAGTTCGCCTTCCTTCATCCATTCCATCATCAGGCCGACGACAGGCTCCGCGCAGGAGCCGAACTCGCTGGAGCAGGCACCCTCGATGCCGGCCAGGTGGCGCGCCGCCTCGATCACCGCCATCTGCATGCCGAAACAGATGCCGAAATAGGGCACGCCATGCTCGCGGGCGAATTTCGCCGCCAGGATCTTGCCTTCCGCGCCGCGCTCGCCGAAACCGCCGGGCACCAGGATGCCGTGCACGTCCTCCAGGTGCGGCGCGGGGTCTTCCTGTTCGAAGATCTCCGATTCGATCCAGCGGATGTTCACCTTCACGCGGTTGGCGATGCCGCCGTGGGTCAATGCCTCGATGAGCGACTTGTAGGCGTCGATCAGCCCGGTGTACTTGCCGACCACGGCAATACTGACCTCACCCTCCGGATTGTGGATGCGCTGGCTGATCTCCCGCCAGCGCGACAGATCGGGCGCCGGCGCATCATCGATGCCGAAGGCACGCAGCACCTCCGCATCCAGCCCCTCGGCGTGATATGCGGCGGGCACGTCGTAGATGGACTTCACGTCCAGCGCCTGGATCACCGCCTCGGGCCGCACGTTGCAGAACAGGGCGATCTTGCGCCGCTCGCCCTGCGGGATCTCGCGATCGGCCCGGCACAGCAGGATATCCGGCTGGATGCCGATGCTGCGCAGCTCCTTCACCGAGTGCTGTGTCGGCTTGGTCTTCAGCTCGCCGGCGGCGGGAATGTAGGGCACCAGGGTCAGATGCATGTAGGCGCAGGAGCCGCGCGGCAGCTCGTTGCCAAGCTGGCGGATGGCCTCGAAGAAGGGCAGGGCCTCGATGTCGCCCACCGTGCCGCCGATCTCGCACAGCACGAAGTCGTAATCCTCGTTGCCGTCGAGGACGAATTCCTTGATCTCGTTGGTAACGTGGGGGATCACCTGCACCGTCGCGCCCAGATAGTCGCCGCGCCGCTCCTTGGCGATGATCTGCTGATAGATGCGCCCGGTGGTGATGTTGTCCTGGCGGTTGGCGCTGCGCCCGGTGAAGCGCTCGTAATGGCCGAGATCCAGATCGGTTTCCGCGCCGTCGTCGGTAACGAACACCTCGCCGTGCTGATAGGGGCTCATGGTGCCCGGATCGACGTTGAGATACGGGTCGAGCTTGCGCAGGCGCACGGAATAGCCGCGCGCGATGAGCAATGCGCCCAGCGCGGCGGAGGCGATGCCCTTGCCCAGCGAGGACACCACGCCACCGGTGATGAACACGTAGCGGGTCATGCGATCACACATAGCCGATTCGGCCAGCGCTTGAAGGTGCGCCGGAAGGGTTGTCCACAGCCGGGTTCTCCGGGCTGGTTATTTCGCCGGTGCGGTGGGCAGCTCCGGCGTGGCGTTGCCGCCTGGCAACTGCGGCAAGGCGGGGCTGGCCGGTTGCTGCTGGCCCTGTGTGGCCGGCACGCTGTCGAATACCGAAGCCGGCTTGTTGCTCTTCACCGACAGGATGGTCAGCGCAATGGATGTGGCAAAGAACACGATGGCCAGAATGGCCGTGGTGCGGGTCAAGGCATTGGCCGCGCCACGCGCGGAGAACAGGTTGCCGCCACCGCTGCCGCCAATGCCCAGCGCGCCACCTTCGGAGCGTTGCAGCAGAATCACGCCAATCAGCGCCAGTGTAACGATGAGATGAATGGTCAGCAGCACCGCTTCCATGATGGGCAACTCCGTTCTCGGGCGGAAAGAAGATCTTGTCCCGGCATCATTTCCGGATGGCAAGTTTGCCGCATCACTAGCCTGCATGGCGCGGCAAGGCAAGTGAGCACCTCTGCAAATCAGGACAACAAATCAGGACAATCGCTTTTGGCATCACCTGGCGCTCATGCGATAATGATTCCACCTTGTATCACAAGCGCGGCAATGGCGAACCGGGAGAACATTTCACCGAGCTGTCCTGCGCATCCATCCCGAATGCGATTGCCCCTGTGCACCGAAACGGTGCGGTGCCTCAACCCTGCCAGATGGCGCGGGCCAGCCACAACCCGGCAAACACCGCCACTAGCGAGAACAGCACCGAGCCGGCGGCATATAGCAGGGCGGCCATGTGCTGGCGGTTTTCCCACAGCATGGCGTAATCCAGCGCGAAGGCGGAGAAGGTGGTGAAACCGCCGAGGATACCGGTTGCCAGGAACACCCGCAGCGTCTGCGGCATGTCGATATGCGCGCTCATCCAGCCCACCAGCAGGCCCATCACCAGCGATCCGGCAACATTCACCGTAAAGGTGCCCCAAGGGAAAGCATGACCGAACAGCCGCGCGGCCAGGTCCACCGTCAGCAGCCGCGCCGTGGCGCCGATGGCACCGCCCGCGGCCACTGCCGCAATCGTGCCGTAGGTGATGCTCGCCGTCATGTTTGCCCTGCTCCCCTGTTCGCGGCAGCCGTTTCCACCGGCTCGGCCCACAAATCATGTGTTTCCGCCGCGGTGATGCGCACTTCCAGAAAATCGCCGGGGGCGGCATTGGACACGTGTTCGCGCGAGATCAGCACCATGCCGTCTACCTCCGGTGCATCCCACGGAGCACGTGCGACGACGAGATCGTTCTCCTCGTCGATCTCGTCCACCAGCACGGTGGCGCGCCGTCCGATCTTTTCCGCCAGCTTCGCGGCGGATATCTCTTCCTGCAGGGCCATCAGCGCCGCGCGGCGCTCCTCGGCCACCTCGGCAGGCACTGCGCCGGGCAGGTCATTGGCCGCCGCGCCCTGGACATGTTCATAGACGAAGCAGCCGACACGATCGATGCGAGTGGTGCGCAGGAAATCCAGCAGTTCGGCAAAATCGGCTTCCGTTTCGCCGGGAAAGCCGACGATGAAGGTGGAACGGATGGCCACATCGGGGCAGATGGCGCGCCAGCGCTCGATCTGCTCCAGAGTCTTCTCCGTGTTGGCCGGGCGGCGCATGGCCTTCAGCACCGCCGGAGATGCATGCTGAAACGGCACGTCCAGGTAGGGAAGGGCGATGCCTTCGGCCATCAGCTGCACCAGCTCGTCGATGACGGGATAGGGGTAGAGGTAATGCAGCCGGAGCCAGGGGAACATGCCGCCCAATTCGCGGACAAGGTCGGTGATGTGGGTGCGCATGGGGTGGCCCTGCCAGTGGCCGGCGGCGTAGCGCATGTCCTGTCCGTAGGCGGCGGTATCCTGCGAGACCACCAGCAGTTCCTTCACGCCGCGCGCGGCCAGTTCCTCCGCCTCGGCCCGCACGTCCGCCGCCGGGCGCGAGGCAAGCGGGCCGCGCAGACGCGGGATGATGCAGAAGGTGCACTTGTTCGAGCAGCCTTCGGAGATTTTCAGGTAGGCATAATGCGGCGGGGTGAGCTTCAGCCCGCCGGGGGGCAGGATATCGAGTTTTGCATCATGTGGCGGCGGCACGGCCTGTTCCAGGGCGGAGATCACCTCGTGCACCCGGGCCGGGCCGGTGATGGCAATGAGCTTTTCGGCATGTTCAGCCAGTGCCTGCGGCTCGGCGCCAAGGCAACCGGTTACGATGACCTTGCCGTTTTCGGCCAGTGCCTCGGAAATGGCGCCGAGCGACTCGGCACGGGCGGAATCGAGAAAACCGCAGGTATTGACGATGACGGCATCGGCCCCGGCATGGTCGGGGGCGAAGGCATAGCCGCGGGCACGCAGGGCGGAGATGATGCGTTCGCTGTCCACCAGCGCCTTGGCGCAGCCCAGCGAGACGATGCCAATGCGCGGTGGGGGTGTGTCTGCCGATGCCTGTGGCATGGAGTGAGCTCCTTGCACGATGTTGCATTGGCGGAGAAAATAGGAGGAGGAACAGGGCAGGGCAACCGTCATGAACGAAGCAGGACATGCTTGCAGGCAGGTGCGGGTGCACGGGCGCGTGCAGGGAGTGTTCTATCGCGCCTGGACGCAACGCACGGCCCAGTCGCTGGGGCTGGCGGGCTGGGTGCGCAACCGCCGAGATGGCACGGTGGAGGCGCTGTTGTGCGGGCCGCGCACGGCGGTGGAGGAGATGCTGAAACGCATGCACGACGGCCCGCCCGCGGCGCAGGTGGACAGGGTGGATGCCGTCCAATGCGCCAATCACGGTGATGAGTGCTCCAGCGATATTTTCGAAATTCTGCCGACTTTCTGATATGCTGTGCGTGTGGCAAGTGGTCAGGATCATGCATGGCAGTCATGGACAATATCCTTGACAGGCAATGGATCGTGGAGACGCTGCGCCGTCATCATGACGAGCTGGCGGCAATGGGGGTGCGTTCCCTGCGGCTGTTCGGCTCCGCGGCGCGAAACGAGCTGATGCCTGGCAGTGATATCGACATTCTGGTGGATTTTGCCACGCCACCGGGGTTTCGGGGGTATGTGCGCGTGAAGACCAGGCTGGAGCAATTGCTGGGCCGGGAGGTTGATCTGGTGATGAAGCAGGCGCTGACACCCCGGGCGCGCAAGGCCGTAGCTGCGGAGATGATCGATGTCGCGTGACTGGACGCTGTTCATGGCAGACATCGAAGAGGCCTGCGAGAAGATCATCCGTTATACATCGGGCATGGACATGGCCGCGTTCATGGCGGACGAAATGGTGCGCGATGCCGTTTTGCGCAACCTGGAAATCATAGGGGAAGCTGCCGGCAAGATTCCGGCGCATGTTCAAGCCCGGTATCCACAGGTTGACTGGAGGGCCATGCGTGCCTTGCGCAATATTCTGGCACACGCCTATTTCGCCCTCGATGACGCTACCTTGTGGGATGTCGTGGCCAACGAGGTGCCGTTGTTGCTGAGGAATGTGCGTGGGTTGTGAGGCGGGAGCATCATTTCCCACCGAGGCGCACATCCAGCACCGAGGTCCTGGCCAGGCGCGCCACTTCATCGGCAATGGAGCCGAAGATGATGCGATGCAGGCGTGAATGACCGCGGTCGATGATGGTGATGACCAGATGGTCATTGCCGTGATTGGTGATCTGCTCGACGATGTCGCTGCCGATGGCGGTTTGCACACCAGCCACCTCGATGCCCAGATTTTCCAGGATCTCGCGCCCTTTCTCGACAATCTTGCGGGCCTTGTCCTTGTCATCGGAAGTCTGCGCCACGCTGAACAGGGTGATCGGCTCGCCGGCCTCGTGCGCCAGCACCGCCGCGCGGCGCATGCCGTTGTAGCCGTGGGCAGAGCCGTCCAGGCATATGAAGAAGCCTTTCTTGTCCAGTGTGTCGCGCGCCACCATCACCGAGCAGGGGGCAAAGGCCATGACGCGCTCGGCTACCACATGATGAAACAGCCGCCACAGGCCGCTCTTTTTCCAGCGCACCGGTTCGCCGAGGATGATGAGATTGTAGGGGCCAAGCTCATACTGATCGAGAATGCCGGAGGCCACTTCCGGCGCCACTTTCAGCTTCAGGACAATCTCGCGGCCATCCTCGCAGATATAATCGAGTTTCATGTCGCCCAGCGGATCGCCCCAGGCATCCACGTGCGAGGCTTTCTCCTCACAATTCTCCAGTTTGATGCCGAGATCCTTCTCCAACTCCCGGGCCGCGGCGCGCAGCACACGCATGCCCGGCAGTTCCTGGCCAGCCTGGATGATGTTGCGCCGCGCCATCTGGATGTTGATGGAACCTGTGCGATCCACACCACGCACATACAGCAGGATGATGTCGCACATGGCGCAATTGGCCAGCCGGGCGGCCATGTGCACGGTATAGAAGCTCTCCTCGTCCTTCACCGAGACCAGCACGCGAAAGCGCTTGCGCCGTTCCGCGCGGAGCTTCTCAAGCTGTTTGTGCAGCGCCTGCTCCACGCGGCCACCCAACGGACCACCGCGTTTCTTTTTCTGGCTTTGCCGTTTCGCCTTTGCCGAGGTCATGTTGCACCCTCCCGGCTACATGCCCAGCAACGGCCAGTAGAAGCTGGCCGCCAGCAGCAGGATGACGGTGGACATGATGACCATGCGCCAGCCCACTTTCAGGAAGTCGGTGGTTTTCAGATAGCCGGACGCATAGACGATGGTGCACGCTGGCGTGCCGACCACGGTGAGATAGGCAAAGGCCGAGGACACGGCGGTGATGAAGCCGATCAGCAGCGGGCTTTCGCCGGCCTCGGAAGCCAGGTTCAGCACGATGGGGCCGAGCACCGCCACTGCCGCGCCGTTGCTCATGGTGTTGGTAACGCCGGTGGTCAGCAGCGACACCGCTGCCCACAGGCCCACACCTTCATTGAGCTGCAGCAGCGACAACATGCCCAGAAACTTCTGCGCCACCCAGGCGGCGGCGCCGGTGTCCTTCATCTGCACGCCCAGCGAAATGGCCGCGGCATAGAGCAGCACCACGCCCCAGTTGACGTTGGAATTGACATCCTCCCAGCGCACCAGCCCGGCGATGAGGAAGGCCGCTGCGCCAGCCACCGCCACGGTGCCCATGCCGATCTCGCCGGAGAGCATGATCCAGCCGTAGAGAATGGCGAAGAACAGTGCGATGGCCACCCAGTCGGCGGGCTTCAGCGGGCCTTGCTCCAGCACCTTCAGGCGTAGCCGCGCCACGGCGCGGTTGAGCTTCTTGTATTCCGGCTTGAAGGCGGTGAACAATATCAGCGTTACGAAGGGCAGTTGCAGCAGGAAAACAGGATAGGCGTAAGCCATCCATTTTGCGTAGTCGATGAGATACTTGTAAGTCTCCGGATTGTTCGGATCGTAGAAGAACTGCCGCCAGTAGTCGATCATGATGGCGTTGCGCGCGCCGCCAGACGGCGTGCCAATGCCGGCCACGGAACAGCCGTAGGAGATGGAGAACAGCAGCACCGCGGCGAGGTTGCGCACCTTCTTCGGATCCTGCGAAGTCAGCGTGATCAGCGTGATGCCCACCGGCAGCATCATCGCCGCCACGGTGTGCTCGCCGATGAACGAGGCCAGCAGGCCGGATACCAGCGAGATGCCGAAGGCGATGTTCAGCGTTTTCGTGCCGGTTACGCGGACGATGGCCCAGGCTATGCGCGTGTCCAGCTTCTGCTTGACGATGGCCACCGCCAGCATCAGTGAGCCCATGATGAACAGCACCGAATCGGTCATCAGGCTCTTGGCCACCTGCGTGGACTGAATGCCCAGCAACACCACTTCAGCGACGATGATCATCAGCGCCACGGTGGGCAGCGGCACCGGCTCGGTAATGAACAGAATGGTGGCCACCAGCGACATGGTGAGCACGATCTGCCCCTCGCGGGTGAGACCCTCCGGCGTCGGTATGGACAGCAATACCGCGCCGAGAATCATGGCGATGATGAACCAGCGCTTCTCGATGAAGTAGTGCAGGTTGATGGCCTGGCGGAACTGAATCCAGCGCTGATAGCCGCGGCGGCGCAGGTGCACAAGATAATCCACCTGAGGCGCCTGCAAGCTGTCGCGGGCCAACGAAAACTGCCCTTCGCGGGCAGTGGCATCGGTTTCGGCCATGATGTCTTCTCCGGCCTGAAGTCCCTGTCCCTGTTGCCCGTATCCGCGTGCTTCCTGCTTATGGACAAATGTTCTTGCTCGTGCAAGATGCAAGGCATATGCGAGGTCTCGCATATGCAAAAAGCTTTCCGCCCTTCATTACCAGCACGTCATATTTTCATGTCTTGTGATGTTTGGGCATGTGCATGTCAATGGCCGACAAATGCATTTGCGCAAAACAGGCATGAGGCAGCACTATCCATGGGGCGGCCAGCCGCCTGCATGGCTGAAGCACTGATACGGGTATTGGTAACTAAACTCCGGGCCATGGGCAGGGCAATCACATTTGTCTGGAATGATTGCAACGGGTAGCCAGGCTCAGGACTCATAAGAAAGCGATGACGATGGCTGCGATGGTTATGGCATTGAAGAAGCTGATGGGGCATCGGTCATAGCGTATGGCGATGCGCCGGAAGTCCTTGAGCCGACCAAAGAAGCGTTCGATGACATTGCGCTGTCGATAGAGACGTGGATCGCAGCTGCCATCGTCCCACTAGGCTCTGTGGACGAATTTTATCCAGATGAAGGCGCAGACGAGGGCAAGCATTGATGCGAAATTGGCAGCTGTTTTCTCGCAGCGCAGGGCAATTCTCTTGAACCGTTTGATTTTCCCGAACAGCTGC
>JAJRRZ010000114.1 GCA_024279045.1 Alphaproteobacteria bacterium | reverse complement strand
TCCGTCATTTGCGTGCTCATGGATGCCATCTCCCTTGCAGAAGGAATCAGATGGCACCCCATGAATCACATGTTCGTCTCTCTGGGAATCCTTCGACGTCAACCTGAATCATTTCGTCCACATGACCCAGGAGATTGCGATAACGAGAGCGGGAGAAAGAAGTGGCCCGCGCCTGCCGAAGCTGGCGCGGGCCTGCCTGTCGTGGCGTACCGGGGGCATATGCACCAGACAGGCATGTGCATCAGACCATATTTGGGCGCAGGATGCCATGTGTTTTGACAAATTTCATGCAGCACACTGAAAAAACAGATAATATTCGGTAAAAACAGGCAACTTCAGATAGCATTTTCATGAAATTCCTGTCCTGATGGCATTTCTCGCTGTGTCGGCTCGCTGCGTCGGATTGAAACAGATGACGGGGCCAGCTTTACCATTTGTTGGTATCCGCTTAGGCGGCTGTTAAAGGCCCTGCCGTATGGTGTCTTGCGTGGATGTGAGTTGCGTACCCCTTCGGCAAAGGATGCCAATACCCTGACGACCGAAGGGCCAGTGTAAACCAGAAAGGACGCCGGAAACGGGGGCAACCCGATCCGGCGTCCTGGATGGTTTTGCAGGGCAGACCCCGCGGTGCGGCTCGGTATATCCACCCTTTCCATGGAAACACCATGTCCCGCATGACTTACACAGCGCCTCCTGCCGCCAATGGTGGCGCAACTGCGCATATCCTTTCGCTGGAACAAGTGCAACATGCCGTGTTGTGGGTGTTCGTGGCGTCGGGCTGGTTCGTGGTGATGGAGCCTGCGCCATACGAGATGCTGTTCGTGCTGGTTTTCATGATTTTCCTGCCTGGCGGGCTGCTGGCCAGTATCTTCATCGCGCCGATGCTGGTGTTTCTGATACTCTACAACATCGGCGGCTTTCTCAGCTCGGCACAACCCACCAGCCTGCCGCCTCACGTGGCATCCAGGGCCAACCTCTTCGTCTTCATTTCCAGCTACATGGCGGCGACATCGCTGTTCTTCGCCATGGCAGCGACCCTGCGCCCGGAAAAGATTGCCGCCATCGTGCGCAATGCCTGGGTAGTGGCCGCCGTCATTGCCGCCACGCTGGGCATCATCGGCTATTTCGACATTGCCGGCATGGGTGCGAAATGGGCGCCCATCCAGCGGGCGCAGGGCACGTTCAAGGATCCCAACGTACTCTCCACCTTCCTGGTGGCGCCGGCGGTGTTCCTGGCGCAGGATTTCATGCTGGGCAACACGCGCCGCGTATTGCTGCGCGGCATGGCGCTGCTGATCATCCTCGGCGGCATCTTCCTGGCCTTCTCGCGCGGCGCCTGGGCGGTAACGCTGGGCAGCTTCATCCTGCTGGCGCTGTTCACCTACATCACCACCCGCCAGCCAGCCTTGCGGCGGCGCATCGTGATGATGGCAGCCCTGATGGTGGCTGCCGGGGCGGTTCTGCTGGTGATCCTGCTGTCCATCCCTGCGGTGCGGGAGATGTTCCTGATGCGCTTTACCCTGTTGCAGGCCTATGACGCCGGCGAAACCGGTCGCTTCGCCAACCAGTTGCGTTCCATTCCGCTGCTGTTGACGCGGCCACTGGGCTTCGGGCCGTTCGGCTTCGCCAATATCTTCGGCGAAGATCCTCACAACGTCTACATCAACGCCTTCGCGTCCTATGGCTGGCTCGGTGGCATCAGCTACCTGCTGCTGACCCTTTCCACCATCGCGGTGGGATTGCGTGCAATCCTGACCCCGACACCATGGCGGCGGCATGCCATTGCCTTCTTTGCGCCCTTGCTGATGCTCATCCTGCAGGGCCTGCAGATCGATACTGACCACTGGCGGCATTTCTACCTGTTGCTTGGCATGGTATGGGGGCTGTATGCAGCCAGCGAACTGTGGCTGCAGCGCCAGCGTGCCCGCATCATCCCGACAACAGGAAATGCCGACCATGTCCGCCATGTCCACTGAGAAATCCCCTGCCCTGCTGCCTGTCCAGGAAGCCCTGGAGCGCATCCTGCACGATGTCGCACCACTACCGGCAGAGGAAGTGCCGCTGCGCGCGGCCAGCGGGCGCATCCTTGCTGCTCCGGTAAGTGCCCGGCGCGACCAGCCGCCATTCGATGCCTCGTCGATGGACGGCTATGCGGTGCGCTGCACGGATGTGCAAAAGGTGCCCGTGGAGCTGAAGGTGATTGCCGAATCCCCAGCCGGGCATGCCGCCAACGTGCGGCTCGGCCCTGGCGAGGCAGTGCGTATCTTCACCGGCTCGCCGTTGCCGGATGGGGCGGATTGCATCATCATCCAGGAAGACAGCGAACGCGACGGCGACATGGTGCGGGTGCTGGCACCCGGCGTGCCGGGCCGCTTCATCCGCGAGCGCGGCATGGACTTCCGCGCCGGCGAGGTGCTGCTACAACCGGGCACACGACTCGGTGCGCGGCAGATCAATCTGGCCGCGGCGCTGAACGTGCCGTTGCTGCAGGTGCGGCGCAGGCCGAAGGTTGCGATTCTCGCCACCGGCGACGAGCTGGTGCTGCCCGGCGAGGAGCCAGGGCCGGATCAGATCATTGCCTCGAACAGCTTCGGGCTGGCAGCCTTCGTGGAGCAGCATGGTGGCGAGGTGATCGACCTAGGCCTGCAGCCCGATGACGTGGAGGCCATTGCCGCGGCCATCGAGCGCGGCGCGGCAGCGGATGTGCTGGTTACCATCGGTGGCGCCTCGGTGGGTGATTACGACTTCGTTGGCGATGCTTTCGAGCGGCTGGGCATCGCGCGCGATTTCTGGAAGGTGGCCATGCGCCCCGGCAAACCGCTGATGTTTGCCCGGCGCGGTCATCAGCGCATCCTCGGCCTGCCGGGCAATCCGGTCTCGGCGCTGGTGTGCGCCTTTGTCTATCTGCGGCCACTGATGACGGCGCTGCTGGGCACGGACATGGCGCCGCGCCGCATTTCCGCCCGGCTGGCGGCGGACCTGCCGGAAAACGACCTGCGGCAGGACTATCTGCGCGTGCGCCTGCGGCGCGAAGACGAGAGCGGCGAGACCATCGCCCTGCCCTTCCCGCGGCAGGACAGCGCCATGCTGCGCGCCCTGGAACAGGCCGACGCGCTGCTGGTGCGCCCGCCCCATGCCCCGGCGCTGACGGCGGGAGAGATGGTGGAAGTGCTGCTCATCGACTTCTGAGCCCATCATTCACCCCGCCTTAACCATGTCGGGCCATTACTGGGACGAATGACTCATGCTCAGGATTGTCCGGCACGGGGGAAAGATGCGCCTGCCACCATTGAACCCGGTTGTCTTCGTGTTGCTGCTGGCAGCCAACGGGCTGCTGGCCTGGCATGCGCTGCATGGCAAGCGCTCGCTGAACTATCAGGCGCAGGTGCGCGAACGGCTGGTGGTGGCGCAGGAGGCCTATGCCGATACGCAGACACGCCGACAGGAGCTGGAGCGCAAGGTGGCGCGGCTGCGCGAGGAAACGCTCGGCCTGGACACGCTGGACGAGGAAGCACGGCGACAGCTTGGCTTCATCGCGCCGGACGAGGTGCTGGCCCTGCCTGGCGAACAACAATGAATCTGGCCGAAGCCGAAACCACCCATCCCAAGGGACGATTGCGATGGGCAGCCTGATGTGGAGCTGATCTGTCGATCGTGAAGAAAAGTTTTGTGGCCGACGGTGTCGGCCACAAATACTTTTCTTCAGGAAAAATGATGCGTTGTGCCAGCTTGCGGCGGCGCTGCGCCGGCACAACAACATTTTTGCCTGAGGAAAATTGCAAGGTTTTGCGCCATTACGACGCAAAGCATTGCAATTTTCGCTGCATCAAGTTGCGTATTTTTCCTGTTCATGCATTGCCTTGTGATTAGGCTCCGGACTCAATTGAGCCACCATGTTACGATTGCAGCTATGCAGATGGCGGCGAGGAAAGTTTTGGCCAGTTTGTCGTAGCGGGTTGCGATACGGCGAAAGTCCTTCAGACGGCAGAATGTGCGCTCCACG